>CAZTDC010000101.1:0-9251 GCA_964612165.1 uncultured Salinivenus sp. | reverse complement strand
TGCGCATGACGGTGTCGAGGTCGGCCTGGGCGAAGACGGCGTAGGCGCGGAGGGCGGCGCGGGAGGCGCGCTGCGGCGCCTCGGGGGCCGCGTCGGCCGGGTACACGCCGCCGTTGGCCCGGGACAGCAGGCCCTCCTCCTCCACCGCCTCCACGTTCGCCCGCTCGATGGCGGGGGCAATGCCCAGCACCTCGGCCATGCGCAACTGCACGTACGGCCACAGGTTGGCGGCGCGGTGCTCCGTGCGATTGAGCCGCCGCAGGGCCCGCACGACGATCGCGAACACCTCGGGTTGGGGACTCTCCTCCTCCACGAGCGCATCCACGAGCTCTACGATGCGGAGCCCGATGGTGATCGACTCAAGATCGCGGCGGAGCTGGTGGAAGGACTCGACGTGGCTGCTCTCGCTTAGAATCTGTAGATCGCGGGTCGGCTTGTAGTAGAAGACGACCTGCGTGTAGGCCATCGGCTGCAGGGTGGCCCCGAACGAACTCTTCGGGCGACGGGCCCCCTTGGCCATCACCCCAAGCTTGCCCTTCTCCCGGGTGAGCAGCGTCACGATCTGACTCGTTTCGCCGTAGTCCAGGCTCCGGAGCACCACCGCCTCCGTCCGAATGATCTCCCGCTCGGCCATCGCACCGTCGTTTTGCGTGGGCGCCTTCTGCAGTGCGGACGTAGCGCCGACTGCTGATGAATCTGCACTCTCTCTACGACGGGCACAGGGGGATGGTTGCCCCTGGTGCTCCTTGAAACGGCCGGCGCCGCACTGCCCGAGCAGGGACCGCGCCCCTCAAGACCTCCGACGCCGGAAGTCACTTCTCTCTTTGGGCGGCTCCCTCTGCGAGGGCCGACGTTCTGCTCGGGGACCTCATCGGTTGGATCCGGAATCGACAGGAAAGAAGCGCTCAGCGTGCCCGATAAACCGCGTTCGCAGAAGCGAAGAAAGAATCACGGACCTTCTGCGGGCCGCTCCACCCGTGTGAGTGTCCACGCGGGCGACGACTCGGCCGCCCGACCGGGCGTCTTCATTTGAGGTCCAGCATGCACCAGGATCATTCGCCACGGTCCCACGGCGCGAAGGGAATCGACCGAGCACTGTTCCAGAACGGTTGGGCGGACATTCACTGTTCGGGAGCCGGACGCAATCGGCGGGGTGTTCACGCCGTACGCCTCCACCACCCGGATCCGGACCGTGCAGTGTTGAGGCGGGGTGGCGTCGGGGCAGGACTGCACCGATCCCCGAACGCGTGCCGTGCCGGGGGGAGGAGGGTGGTCGACCGTGTCAACGGCTGGGCTCTGAACCGCCGGCCATGCAAAATCACCCGACGGGGATAACGGCAGCAGCCCGACCGCTCCGAGCACAACACACGTCCAGGCGAGGAAACGGACAATCACGGAGATCAGCACACTATTCAAGGGGTCCTCCTACTCGACCAGAACGACCTTCTGCGTGGCCTTGAAGGTCGCCCCCCGGATGCGCACGAAGTACACGCCGCTGGCGAGATTGTCGTCCGTCAGGCGTAGGTCGATCGGGCGGTTGGCCGAGAGCGTTTCGTTGAGGATTGTGGCCACCCGCTGCCCGATACTGTTGTACACCGCGGCGCGAACCTGCTGCTGCTCGCTCACGGCGAGACGCATTGAGGTTGCTTGCTGAAAGGGATTGGGGGCCGGGGGCGTCAAGTCGTACGCACCCTCCGTCGGGATAATGACCTCCGCTGTTTCGAGGGTGCGCGTCGTGGACGGGCCCTCGACTTGCCGGATGCGAAACGTATGGGGACCGGCCGGGAGCGAGTCCACCTCGTAGCGATACGTTCGGGGCGTCGGTTGCTCCAGCGTTCCTTTCTCGTCAAAAGGCTCGCCGCGGTAGAGATGTTGGAGCTCAATGCGGGGCGACACAGCGTTCGGGAGGCTCCACGTCAGCTTGACGCTGCGCTTCTGCTTATCAATCGAACGTTCGAAGTTCGTGAGCTCCACCGGCACCGGCAGGTCGCTGCTGTACACCCCGTTGGCGTGAGTACCGGCCAGCACCTGCCCGTCGGACGGGCGCGTTTCCACGTCATTGACCACGACGTTTCCTATGCCGTCTGGGCTCTCTCGCTTCCACTCGGTGTTGCTTCCAAGGGAGGTCGTCGAGTAGAGTCCCACGCTCGTTGCAGCGTAGTACGTTGTTTGGTTCTTGCCGGGCTGCGGAAGGATGGATACGGAGCGAACGGATGGACCGCCCGGGGCGACTCCCAGATTGCCCTCAACGTCGGTCCACGTGTCGCCGCCATCGGTCGAGTAGAAGAGACTCGACACGCCGTAGTTGGAGAAGGCCACAAGCACGCTGTCGCTGGAGCGTGGATCGATGGCAAGATCACTGGGGAATCCTCCATCCGGGAACGACGCCCCCGTCACCTCTACCGGGTCGCTATTTTGCCGGGCCCTCTCCAATCGGTACAGCCGTGCCGGCTCGGCGGTATTATCCCCGTCGGCATCAGTGGCGCCGAAGTACAGGACGTGGGGAGCGTTGGTGCGCGACGCTTTGAGGGTGGTGACGAAATAACCGTCGGGAGCGACGTCAGGAAGGGTCTCCCACAGCGACTGCTCGGATGGACGACTGCTAACGTCGGGGTGGCGGTAAAGCGAGTCGCCCGCCGGATAGTACATCACCGACGGATCGGACGGGTCAATTTCGTAGGGATGAACGAACAGACGCCCTGTCGCCCCCGCCGGAGTTACCCCCTGACCGAGGGGATACTGTGTGATACGTCCGCCCTGCGCGGAGGCATACGTGTAGGTTTGATCGTCACCGTCGGGAGTCACAATTTCGCACTCAGCGCCGTCGGCTCCTTGTTGCCGTGTCCACGGCTCGGTCGGGTCCGAAGAGTCGGTGCGCCAAGTCCCGTTGTCCTGCATGCCCCCCATGATGGTTGGGTCGGTCGGGTCGGTGTTCATGCAGACGTGGTAGAACTGGGTGGTAAAGTACCCGTTATTCAGGCTCGTGTACGTAACCCCTCCGTCTCCCTCCGCAAGGTTATCATCCGTTCGGTGCACCCCGCCGTCGCTTCCCGTGAGCATAACGTTGGAGTTCGTGGGGTGAAACGTGATCGCATGCTGATCGGGATGCTGCGGATCGCTTCCAGAAGGGGCATATAGGGCGGCCCCAACGTCTGGTTGGTACCCACCAATCCAAGCGGCATCCTGCTCCGGGCCCGCCGAAACGTCAATACGCCACAGATTGACGCCCCCGACAAAGAGGAATTTCGACTTGCTTGGGTGCACCTGTAGGTCAAGGTCGTACCCACGCTGCGACGCGAAGCTACCGAACGTGCCCCGCGGGGGCAAGTAGTCGGTGTAGTTCGTCCAGGTGCCGTCGTCGGCATCGTACTTCCAAAGGGCGTGTCCAATGGGCCGGCCGTTGACCAAGGGTCCGTACCCCGGAGCATATCCGAGAAACCAGACCTCCGACTCATCCGACGGATTTACGTCGAGGACCGTTCGAAAGAAATCCCCATTGCACGACTGACCGCCGGGCCATTCGGACGGCGTGATTTCTTGCCAGTTTACCCCGTCCGTCGACCGGAAAAGACCGCACTGGGCTCCATCACTGCTCAGGGTGGCGTAGACGACACCGTCCGAGGTCACGGCGACGTCGGTCTGGCTGGCAGACTCGCCCTGGTTCGACGCGTCTCCTTTCAACACAGCGGTCCAGCTGTCTCCCCCGTCGGTGCTCCGAAAGATCGTGTCGTACGTGGCGGCAAAAATCTCATCCTGGGAGGTGTTGGAGGGATCGATGCGCACCCGATAGATGAAGTCGAAGGGATTCTCGAAGGCGGCGGGATTGCCCGTGGTGCTGGAAAGCGCCTGCCAGGTTTGCCCTCCATCCGTCGACTTGAAGATGCCGTCGCCTTTGTAGAAGGCCGGCGCATTTCGATCCCCTGCGGTGTTGCCAATCAGTTCTCCCGTACCCGCGTACCAGACATCGGTTTTTCCTCCGCTGGTGTCCTGCACAACCGTCGTCACGTTCGGGCGCTGCCCCGCCTCAAAGGTGCGAGTCCAGGTCTCGCCGCCGTCCGTGGTCCGCCACATGCCCCCGGAGACACCGGCCGCGAGAATCGTCTCCCCACTCGAGTCGGACATGTCATAGGCCAGTGCTCGCGTCCGACCGCCGATGTTATAGGGCCCTCGTTGATTCCAGGTACTCGTCTTCCGCAGGCGTTTCGGAAGTTGCTTCGCGTAGGTCAACTCTTTCTCACGAATGTTTGGTGGTATGCGCCCCGTTTCTGGGTCGCGAAGACGCATCCAGTCGTAGCGTCGCCGACCGAACGGATCCTCCTCCGTGCCAATGCTGGCAGTAGGGGCCTGGAATTGCTGCCAGGGCTTCTCGGACGCTGCAGGCGACGAAGAAGAATCCGCGCCAGAAAAGGGAGACCAGAAAAGGAAGACCGTACAAAGTACAGCGGCGGTGAGAATCAGACCGCCGATTCCAATTCGAAGACGGTGGGACATAGCAGAGCGGGGACAATCAGAAGAGCGGGTGCCGAGGTCAGATCGAAGTCGTTTCCAAAAAAACAGCGGTCCTTTCATTTATAAGCGTCCTCTAAGTTTCGCTCGGGGCAAGCAAAATTGGAATATCACGCTTTATGGAAACGAATGGTTGAGGAACTCCGGCACCATGCCTCCCCAGAAAAGTCGAAGGAGAGAATGAGTATCCCTCTCCTCTTCCCCCACTCTCGTTTCTACTCAAACTGCAGGGGGCTATAGCTCGGTCAGCGTCTTCACGGCGGTCGCCGTCCGCGCCCCCATCGACACCTCCAGGTTAGCCTTCACCACGTGATGCGGGGCGGACGTACGAACGTAGTACGTGCCGGAGGGGGCGGGCCCCTGCGACGACGCCTCCACCACGTACGTCTCGAAGGAGCCGGCGGATGTCTCTATGGTCTTCGTCCCCGTCACCCGGATCGTCGTGGTGGCCACCTGCTGCTGCCGGAGTTGAAAGACCGGAAACTGGGCCGAGTAGCCCTCTTTGAGCGGAAGCGCGGCGAGGGCCACCTCCATGTTCGCCGTGCTGGCGAGCACCGGCTGGTCGAGTCGCTTCTCCACGTCCATCGTCCGCCCCCGCATGGAGAGGGTGCCGGTCACGGACGTGTCCGTGAAGGTGAGGGTGGCACTGCCCCGTCCGCTGGCCCCGCGCCGGAGGGGGCGCAGCGTGGAGCGATCTACGAATACCGTATCGCCCTCAGCGCCCCGCTGCGTGGCGTCGAGAATTTGCCACACGGGCTGCCCGTCGTGCGTGGCCGCCGTGACGACGCGGGTCGTAGGGCGCGTCTTGGACTTCTGCCCCAGCGAGACTTTGTTCTCGTACGTAAGCGTGGCGGGCGTGAGGCGGGAGCCGTCGAGATCCTCAATGCCCCCCTCCACAGCGTTCGCGGAAGCGCTCGTCGTGGTGTCCGGCAGGGTGACCTGACTCACGTCCTGTCGGAGCGAGTCAAGGCGGGCCTGCACCGCGGGCCCCGCGTCGGTCTGGTAGCGGCCGCCCAGATGCTCGCCGAAGAAGCGCTCCAGCTGGGTCGCCACGGCGAGGCGGTTGTTCTCCTTCTGAAACCCGTGCCCCTCCTCCGGCGCCACGAGGTACTGCGTCGGCACGTCCCTCTCGCGGGCCGCCACCACGATCTGATCGGACTCCTGCTTCTTCACGCGGGGATCGTTGGCGCCCTGAATCACCAGCAGCGGATCGTCGATGTTCTCGGCGTGGAAGAACGGCGACTGCTTCTTCAGGCGCTTCTTTTCTTCCGGCTTCTCGGGATTCCCCATGCGCTTGTGAAACATCTTCTTGATGGGCGCCCAGTACGGCGGAATCGAATTCAGAAGCGTCAGCAGGTTCGACGGGCCGACGTACGAGGCGCCGGCCGCGTACACGTCGGGGGTGAAGGTGAGGCCCGCGAGGGTCGCGTAGCCGCCGTATGACCCGCCGAAGATGCCGACGCGTGTCGAGTCGGTGATGCCCTCGTCAATAAGGTAGCGCACCCCATCGGTAACGTCGTGCTGCATCGCGCCGGTGCCCCACTCCTCATTGCCGGCGTTGAGGAACGCTTGCCCGTAGCCGGTGGAGCCGCGGAAGTTGGGCTGAAGCACCGCGTAGCCGCGATTCGCGAAGAACTGGGCGTAGGCGTTATAACCCCACGTGTCGCGCGACCACGGCCCACCGTGCGGCATGATGACGGTGGGCAGCCCCTCGGCCGTCACCCCCTTCGGCAGCGTGAGGTAGGCCGGAATCTCAAGCCCATCGCGCGCCTCGTACGTGATGGGCGTCATCTCCGCGAGGTGCTCGCTCGGAAGATCGGGGCGCGCCTCGTAGAGCTTCTCCACGGTGCCGCTTTCCGCATCGTAGAGGTATGTGGCGCCGGGATTGACGTCCCGCTCCACGCTCACGGTGTGTGTCTGGAAGTCCTCCGTCGAGGAGGTGATGTCGATTTCTCCGTCCGGCAGCTTCTGCTTCAAGGTCTGGTAGGTCTGCTTAAACGACTCGGTCTGCGGATAGACGCGCTGCCGTTCGTCCACGTAGACGGTCGCGGCCAGCTCCTCAGTCTTGTCGTTGAAGATTGCCCCCCCGAAGTCGACCTCTCCCTCCGGATCCTTCGCCACGACCTCCGTCTCCTGCGTTTGTGGGTTAAACAGGACGAGCCGCTGCAGGTCCACATCCTCCTCCTTGTTCGTCGTCATGTACACTCGCTCGCCGTCCTCGTGGAAGCGGACGGGGCTGCAGGTCTCCTCGAAGCTGCACTCGTAGACGGAAACAAGCGTGTCCTCCTCCACCCGCAGGATTTCGGTGCCCCCGTCCTCGGTCTGGCGGGTCGCGAGGCGGAGGTTCCCAGCAAGGTCGGTCTCCCACCCGGCAATGCGGCTTTCGTTTTTGTAGAGGAGGGTCCGCTCGCCCGTCTCCAGCTCGAGCCGGTAGACGTCGTGGTACTTCGGGTTTCGGTCGTTGAGCCCCACGATGATGTCGCCCGGCGTATCTTCGGGCACGTCGATAATCTGGGCGCGCACGTCCTCGTAGGGGGTCAGATCCTCGGCGGGGGGCACGCCCAGGTCCGTTTGCTTCTCTGAGTCGGGGTCGACGGCGTAGACGTGGAAGTTTTCGTTGCCGCCCTTGTCCTGGACGTACAGGATCCGCTCTCCATCCTGGGTCCAGAAGTAGCCGGACACGGGCCGCGTGGTGTCGGCGGTGACGGGCTCGGCCGCGTCAAACGGCTCGCCCACGCCCTTGACCCAGACATTCATCTTGCCCTTGTATGGCTTGCGCAAGGCAACCTTCTCCCCGTCGGGCGAGAGCTGGGCACTGGCGTACTGCGGGTCGCCAAAAAACGTCTGGCGGTCGATGAGGGGCGGAAGCTCGCCCTCGTACTCGACCGAGGGCCCCGCCACCGTTTGGGCGGAGGCCGGTACGGCCAGCAAGCCGCAGAGCAGTAGAAGCACACATCGGCGAAGCAAGTGGGGCATAGCGTAGACGCAGGAATTGATGACCAGAGTGCGACTGGAAATTGAGCACCGGTTCTTCGATTGAGCCGGTGGCTATCGCATCGTATACCGATGCTCGTTTTGGGTTCTTCGAGCGCTATGAAAACAGCGCCGGCGCGTGCGTTTTTGCTCTCTCCACAACGCCTCACGCACGCGTGCCGCGAAACGTTACAGGTTCGGAGCGGCAGCGGGGCGTCTGCACACGGGCTTCCCGTTTCTCGCCGGAACCGCCCAGAACAGGCAGAGTGTGAAGGTCTGTGTTGACGCTCGATCAAAAGCGAAGCTCCGATGCACGTCGAAACCCTCGGCGACGGCAAGCCGGCCTACACGATTGTCGCCTGCGTTCATGGCGACGAGACCTGCGGCTGGCACGCCTTCAACCGCCTGAAGGCCAGCGAGGTTGTTCTCCGAGAGCCCGTCAAGTTCGTGCTCGCCAACGAGCGCGCCTTCAAACTGGGCTTCCGCTACTGCGATGCGGACCTCAACCGCGTGATGCCGGGCGATGCGTCGAGCGAGAAGCACGAGGAGCGGCTCGCGGCCCGGCTTCGGCACGAACTGCAGGGCACGACGGTGATCGACTTTCACTCCACGGAGTCGCGCGGCTGCCCGTTTGCGATCGTGACGGGGGACGACGACGCGTCCCGCGAACTGGCCCGTTCGACGGGGCTCGACCGGGTGGTGGACGTGAGCATGCTCGGCGGGGGCGTCACGCGGGACGTGACGGGAGTAGCCGTCGAGTGTGGCTACTACGACGACGAGGACGCGGCCACGGTGGCCCATCGCATCCTTCTCCACTTCCTCGCCGCCGAGGACATCATCGACCGTGAGACGTCCCGCTCCGATCCCACGGTGTTCAAGGTGGTGGGGGAAGCGGAAGGCCGCGGCTATACCTTTGTCGCCGAAAACTTTCGGCATGTGGAGGCGGGAGAGATCTTTGCCGAGCGCAACGGCACGGTGCGCCGCGCCGAGGAGCCGTTCGTGCCCGTACTCATGTCCACCCACGGCTACGAGGATAGAATTGGCTTCAAAGCCCGACGGGTCGGGGCGACGTAGAAGCAACCTACCTTCGTTATCGCCGCGAAGCGAACGTAGGCCGCCGCCACGCATCGCCTACAGCAGCCTCAGCGCGTCCACGTCGTAGCGGTTGGGAAGCAAACGCCCGAGCCTATGCGCTGAAAAAAGATGTCAAGGGGGACGATCCAGAACGGGAATATGAAGCTGACGGTAGTGAAATAACCCGCCTACGTGTCGAGCGCACCCGGAGCGCCCGGGGCAAGAACAGATCCGGAGCGTCCCCCGTCTGTCCCGAAGACGCGAAATGCTCCCTGCTCGTCGCAGATCCACACTTCCTGTGCTCCCTCCTCCAGGTGGAGCTGCCGCTTCTCTGCCATCTCCGCGTCCGTGTTGCCCTCCGAGCGGACTTCTACGCACAGTTCCGGCATCAGAGGACTCGCCTCGGCATCGTCGGGAATTTGGGCCCATCGATCGTCGGAGAGCCAGACCACGTCCGGAACCTTCACGCCCGCTTCCGTTCGCACCGCAAGCTCGATGGTTGCCTCACCAGAGACTGGCGCGTGCTCGTCCAGCAGGCGAAAGAGGCAACTCTGGAGACGATTGTGGAGGGGCTCAAGACGAGCTGGCCGTGTCGATTCGTCTCGATTTTGAAGGGGCGGTCCCGCAGCTGGGGATCGCGCAAGGCCCGGTGCCAGGTGGATTCGACTGCCGTGTCCATAAGAATGGCCCTCCAATTC
>CAZTDC010000100.1:0-9258 GCA_964612165.1 uncultured Salinivenus sp. | reverse complement strand
TTTTAACGTCGGTCACCGGTGTTTCATTTGCGGAGTGCTACTCGTCTCGCGTTGTGGAGGAGTTGGATGATGGCACGCCGATTTGCTTCATTGGGCTTGAGGAGCTGAAGGAAAACAAACGTGCAAGCGGACGACACAAGGATCTGGATGATCTGGAAAACCTTCCGTAGTTGGAGAGAAAAGCCCCGCGAGCTGAGGAATGAGCTTGCTCTATAACCCCGCGCTACAGCTGAAAACGGGCCGGTGCCGTTGTCGGTCAAGGTCGGCCAAGCGAATTCGGCTTCGTGGGACGAGAGTAGCGATGCTGACGAATGGAAACCTCGTGGTCCGAAGTCGTTCTGCCGTCCCAAATTTTGTCGAGCGTCTTCCCGCCCATTTCAGTTGAGCTCGTCCGTTATACCTGTGGGGGAAACTGCTTCTGCTCGGAAACAGTTCGGTTCTTACAGTCGATGTCTCAAATCGTTAATTTTCTATATCATGGCCACGCGAGAGATTTCCGTTCGGGTCAGTGACCGGGCCGCCCGCAAGTATGAGGAGGCCTCCGAGCAAGAGCGACGAAAGCTTGATGCTTTGCTGAGTATGCGTTTGACGGAAGCAAGTCGGTCGACCCGCCCCCTAGAGGAGATCATGTCGGATCTCAGTCGCGAAGCGAAGGCCAACGGGCTGACGGAAGAGAAGCTCCAACAAATTCTTTCCGAGGATGAGTAGCAGCCCGCGCTTCGTCGTTGACACGAATACGCTTGTGAGTGCGGCGTTGATGGAAGACTCCACGCCGGACCGAGCCGTTCGTCGGGCGCTGCGAACCGGCACGCTGCTTTCCTCGCCGGATACCATTGATGAGGCGACCAATGTGCTCAGTCGCGAAACGTTTGACGAGTACGCGTCTTGGAAACGCCGACGAGAACTTTTGGAAGCGTTGGCTGATCAATCTGTCGTCGTCGAGCCGATCATTTCGATTGAGGCGTGTCGGGATTCGGACGATGACAAGTTTTTGGAGTTGGCCGTGGAAGGAGAGGCTGATTTGATCATAAGCGGGGATCGCGATCTTCTCGTCCTTCACCCCTTTAAGGGGATTTCTATCCTTCCGCCCGCTGATTTTCTCGACTCGAAGTGGACGCAGGCATAACCCTTCGATACGGCTGAAAATGGGCCGGTGCCGTTTTCGGGCGAGGTCGGCCAGGCGAGTTCGACTTTGCCGGTCGGATGTGGTGATGCTGGTGAATGGACACTTCGACTTCCGACTACATGTGATTGGATCGAGCTCTGCCGAACGTCTTCCTGTCCATTACAGCTGATCTGTGTCGTTATCCAGCTTGATTCGTGATGCTGTTTTCCCCGTATACCACGGTTGAGGTATGAAACGACACATCTACACAGATACCTCGGTCATTGGCGGATGCCTCGACGATGAGTTTGAGGAGTCGTCCCGGCAATTGTTTGATCGCTTCTTGCGGGGAGACGACGTGATCGTCATTTCCGATCTCACGTTGCTTGAACTTGAGGGGGCTCCACAAGAGGTGCAGGATGTCTTGGAAGACGTTCCACCGGCTCATCGGGAGAATGTCGAATTCACGGAAGAGGCGTCCCGTCTTGCCGATCAGTATCTTCGCGCGGGAGTCGTTGGGAGCTCAAGTCGACTTGACGCCCAACACATTGCGACTGCGACGGTGCATCGAGTAGATGTGCTGGTGAGTTGGAATTTTAAGCACGTCGTCAACCTCGACCGGATTCGAGGGTACAATTGAACATGCGGAAAGGATACCCGATGCTCGAAATTCGCTCGCCTCAGGAGGTGCTTCCTTATGACGGAAAAGAAGAAAAGTGACATCGATTCCGTACAGTTGATGCGACGTCTGCGCGAGGAGTTGAGCAAGGAAACCGCGGAGATGAGTTTTGAAGAGGAGAAGGTGTATATCCGAAAACGCATCCAGAATGCCGGAGGGGAATCAACCGAGCCGAGTCGGCGAGAAAATGCTGCATAACCCTCGCTAGAGGTGACGGAGGGCCGGGGCCGTCATTGATCGAGGTCTGTTAAGCGGGTTCGACTTCGCTTGTCGGGAGTGACGACGCCGGGGAATGGAAACTCCGCCCAACATTGTCGTCTTGGTTGGGGTGAGTTCTGTCTGGCATTTTCCCGCCCCCCGCACCTCAGCTATCACCGTATGAAAGAGAAAATCAAAGACGCAGATCCCCCGTTCGCCTGCGTCGACGATTTTCGCAGGACGCCTGTGGTGTAACCCGCAGCGGTCGGAAGTGAGCCTTCGGGTTCAGGCATCGGGTGCAGGTGCGGCATTGGCCTTCGCAAGATCGCTCGTGACCGGAATGGGTTTTTCAACCAGATCGGTCTTCAACCAAGCCGTTATGCTGTACGGCAACATCCGTGATTGCTGTCGGTTTCTAGATTGATATGGTTACAGTTCAGACTCGAAAAAACGTACTTGAGCGTCTGCGGCGCCACAGAGACGATCTACGTCGGCTCGGTGTGCGGCGCATCGGTCTATTTGGCTCGTTTCAGCGAGACGAGCCCAGCGCTGAGAGTGACGTTGATCTACTGGTCGAGTTTCTGCCGGGGGAGAAGTCGTTCGACAACTTTATGGCCGTCTCTTTTCTTTTGGAAGAAGAGCTTGAGCGTCCAGTTGAGTTGGTGACGCCCAACGCACTCAGCCCTCACATCGGCCCCCACATCCTGCAGAACGTCGAATATGTCGAGGTCGGAGACTGAGTATTTCGTCACATCCAAGACGAAGCACGCTATTTATCGGACGCTAGTCGCGAGGTCAGCTGGGACGAGTTCTCCGAGGACGAAACCCTGAAGCGAGCATTTGTGCGGAGCATTGAGGTGATCGGGGAGGCCACAAAGAACCTCTCAACCGATATCCGAGATCGGTACTCGAAGGTCAACTGGCGAGCGATGGCTGGGATGCGTGACCGGTTAATCCATGGATACTTTGGTGTAGATTACGAGATCGTTTGGGAGGTGGCGACGGAAAAGGCCCCCGAGTTACAGGATAAGATCGACACGATCCTTGGGCAGGAGACAGCATAACCCCCGATGTAGCTGACTGAAGGGGTGTTGCCAATTTCTAACGTCTGAGGTAGAGCGATTCGCCTTCGGAGCCCGCTGTGAACGATACACGAGAATGTTAATTCAGCACCCGGCTCAGTTCATCTGCGTGCTGAAAATTGTGCGTCTTACCGGCTCTTCGCGAGCTAATCTTGTCCGTTATGCAGAATGTACTTCCATGAGTTAGAAGACGTCAGTTCTTTTGATTGCTCTTCTAGTCAGTTTGTTTGCTGGACCTGTCCAGGCGCAGCGGGGAGAGGACGTTTTCCTGGAACCAGACGTTCGCGCCACACAATTCTTTGGCGAGTCAGCCATTTTCACCGGCCTGCGACTTGGTGGGGGCTTCGATGGCAGCAAATTCTCTTACGACTTTGGACTCGACGTGCTCACTGGTTCTTCTCTTTCTGGAGGTGGGGGCACTCAAACCCCCGTCACTGTTCGTCGGCTCGGTCGCATTTCCGTCGCCATTCGGTATAACAGTCTGCTCATGAGAGGCCTGCATTATGACATTGGCGCAGCTCTCAAAACCGGCCTTTCCGAGGGGGAGGTTCGCCAGACGAGAGACGTGCGATCCACACCCGGACCGTACCTTGGAATGCGTCCCGAGGTGGGTGTTCTCTTGGGGATTCTGGACGAACTCGGAATCCGGTTCAATGCGGGCTATAGTCTTGGAGCGTTCATCAATGCTGCGGGAAATCGCGGGATTTCGCTTGGCGCCGGGCTCCGTATCCAGCCGTAGAGACGCCTTGCATAATCCACATTGCAGCCAACGACGGGCGGAGGTTGCATTTCATGGTTCGCCGCTCCTGGGGTGAGTCTCACGTTTTCCCTGTCCGTCGCGACCGCATGTCCACGTCATACTGACGTTCAGTAGTCACTAGGTCCTCCTGGCGTGTACTGATACGCAAGCCCAACGTAGTCCTCCCGAGGGATGGGGACGAGTGTCGGGTCCGGGCAGGTTCAGTGATGCGGGTTCGGCCTCAATGGAGGGAGGACGCGGTGTTGGCGAGGTCGGTTTCCGGAATCAAGTTCTGCTGGAGATTGTCGTGGCTGTTGCAGCTGAGCGACGCTGCTTACACAGCTTGTCTTCGTCTGCGCACCAAAATCGCCTACCTCACGAATCATGCGTACGCCGAGAGCCTATATGCCTGCGTCTCCGTCTCATTTCTGTTCTCGCCCTTTCGTGTTGGCTGCTTTTGTTTTCTGCCTTCTGCTCATTTGCGGGCCTGTGCGGGGGCAGAACACCCAGTGGGGGATCTCGGGCGGCGCAACTTCAGGCGGGTTTCTGGGTGACGCTTCTGCGTTTGCCGGTCGGTCGCAAATAGGAACTGAACTTCCCGCGCGGTTCGCGGGACGGCGGGCCGGCTTCGCGCTTGGGGTTCACGTGCGCACTGAGCTAACGAGGTGCGTTACGGCCCGTACGGCACTGACCTTTGTCCAGCACGGGGGCGTTGTCAAGGGGGTGCGTCTGGGCCCCGCCGACGGCCTCGTGAAGGAAACCGCCGAATACCAACTTGACTACATGGCGATCCCATTACTGGCCGAAGCGCGGGTTCCGCAGCAGACAGTTCTGGGCCTTCAACCGTCGCTGTACATCGGTCCCGAACTTGATCTAACCCTGCGAGCCAGGGCGAGAAGAAGCTATCGGACAAATCGCGGCGAGCAGAACTTTACCACCGAGGTTGAGACGTCACCCGTGGTCATATCCGCGGTCACAGGGACGGAAATAGCATATCCGTTCCCGACTGGAGAGGAAGTAGCGGTATATGTGCGCTACCACTACGGACTGACGGACGTGACAGGGGGACGAGGAGCTGACGCACGATTTGGTACGATTCAAGCTGGGGTGCTCATCCGCTTCGCGCAGTAGCCGTTTCCGTCGAGCACTTCGTTCATTCGCCCGGCGCACCATAACACAACACTCTTATTGCCACCTGAGCTCGGACTGGTACTGCTTTCCCTTGATTGCGGGAGCACCGTTCAACATCTCCAACCAGGGGGCGGGCTTGGGAGGGGGAATGAAGCCAGACCTCGCAGTTCGACACGCCCTGGATCCGGCCCGGGTCTCCATGCTGGTATGGCGATTCCGTGATGGAATGGAGGTTGTCCATTGGGACGCTGTCGGGGCGGACGGCGGTGCCGTGACCAGGTTCATCGAACCTTTGTCTGGATTGGGTGCAACCGATTCGCGAGTGCGGCTGTCTGCTGTATGTGCGTTGGGAAAAGACCGAAACGCCCCGACGCCTGTATTCGCCTTAACTGTACACGTAAACGGATGACCACACCATGACCGACCACACGACCGACCTTTCCTCTTCCTTCCGCCCGTCTCTTTCCACCGACACCCTTCGCCCGGCGCTGCTACTGGCCGGCACGCAGGTGATCATTGCCCTGCTCAGTGCGGTGCTTCTCACCGGCGGCGCCCTGGCATAAGCGTGAGATTGATTTGCGGGCGGGGTGGCGCCTATGTTACCGATACGTAGGAAAGCGTCTGAGCGCCCCCACCGCTCACCGCTGAACGCGGTCTCCGGCATCCGGGAGAAAGGGGAGCGTACGTTTTTCGTGAGGGGGACGGTCGCTTCCAGTCAAGGTCCCACCAATCGTGTTCTATTTGCCGATTTGCTCTCCCTTTCCATGGCGATTCGACGTATACTGGCGACGCTCCTCCTTCCAGCGGCCCTTCTTTTCGTTCTCTATCCCCCTCACGTCCACGCTCAGGCGCCCGACGAGTCGCCGCTTGCGACGGACGTCCCCGATAGTGTGGCGACAAAGGTGTTCGTTCTCGGCTCCACACACCTCAGCGGTTCCGCCGAGCAGTTCGAGTTCTCCATGCTCGATTCGCTCATGACGGCGCTTGAGGCGTATGCCCCCCAGGCCATCGCCGTTGAGCGTCTACCCGGACGGCAGGTTGCAGCCATGGAGCGCTGGGGCGGCGCCCTCGACGAGGTCAATAAGAGGTATGCGGGTTCCTTCTTGCATCACGGCCACCTCATTCAGGAACAGACCGGCTGGTCGTGGAGCGACGCCAACCAGCGGGCCGATTCGCTCTTGGCCCTGGCTCGTTCGGACTCGGTGACGTTCGGCGCGGAGGACCGTTTCGCGCTCATCCGGAGCCTCACGGCCGCCCATCGCCTCGCGAGCGCGTCCCTCCAGTGGCGGTATCTTTCCCCCGAAGATCGGTCCACGCAGAACGCGCTGCCGGACACGACCGCCAGATACCTCAACACGCGCCTCGACGCGGCAACGGAGACGCAATCGATCGGGGGGCGTCTCGCCTACGAGCGTGGCCACCAGCGCTTATACCCGATGGACTATCAGGCCGAACACGACCTGATGATTGAGATCGATTCGCTGTACCAGGCGTCGATGAAGCCAATTGAGAAGGCATTTATGTCCAATCCCACGATCAAGCGCACGTTTGCTCTTGAGAAGTCCGGTCTGAAGTCCGGCTCCCTTCTTCCGCTGTACCGACACATGAACGCCGAGGAGTGGGGCCATGACCGGGTCGATCTGCATTGGAAAGAGCTGTTGCGCAGGTCGACGCCCGAAAAGGTCGGTCAGGCCCGCGTGGCCCTGTACGAAACCCGCAATCTCCACATGGTAGGGCAGATCCAGCGAATGATTGCCCAGCACCCCGGGGAACGGGTGCTCGTCATCGTCGGGGGGTCACATAAGCCGCTCTTCGACGCCTACCTGCGGCAGATGATGGGGGTGAAGGTCGTCGAGGCCAGAGAGGTCATTCCGGGGATGTGATTCCCAGAAGGAATACTCGCTGTACTTTACTCCGTTCTCTCTTATTTCTATGCCGCTTTTGCGCCTTTCTGTGAGCACCGCGCTCGCTGCTCTTTTGTTTTTGACGACCCCGGCCTCCGCCCAAGACCCCGGCTCCGACGAGTCGCCCCTTTCTACAGACATACAGGATGACAAGGCGACGAGGGTGTTTGTGCTCGGAACCACGCACCTCAGCGGCGTGGCCGACCAGTTTGAGCCCGCTGCGGTCGACTCCCTGATCACACTCCTCGACGCGTTCGGGCCCGATGCGATCGGCGTGGAGAACCGGTCCGGGCGCCAGATCGCCGCCATGGAACGGTGGGGCGGTCGCTTTGAAAAGGTCCTGGATCGGTTTGCCGAACCCTCGTTGCACCACGGGAATCGTATTCGCGAACAGGCCGGCTGGACCTGGAGCGAGGCCAACCGGCGGGCCGACTCCCTCCTGGCCCTTGCGCGTTCGGACACGACGGAGCTCGGCGCCGAGGGTCGCCTCACGCTCATCCACAACCTCATGGGTGCCTACCGGCTGCCCACAGCGGTTCTGCAGTGGAAGCACCTTCCTCCCGAGGCGCGCTCCACACAGAGCCGCCTGTCGGATACGACCGTCGCGGACCTCAATGAGCGCCTCACCGCGGCGAACGAGACGTACGCGATTGGAATGCGTCTCGCCCACAGGCGCGGCCATCAGCGCCTTTATCCCATCGACGATCAGACGGAGAAGGACCTGGCGGCCGAAGCGGGCCGAACCCTCATGAAGGCGATCGGCGACTCGATGCGAAAAGCGTTCGACACGCATCCGGTGTTGAATCGGGCCGACTCTCTCAAGAAGGCGGGTCTGGAGGGCGGGAATCTCCTCCCCTATTACCGCTACGTGAATCAAAAGCACGTCGGTCGGGCTAATGTCGACTTGCAGTGGCGCACGATGCTGGAGGTGGATCTTCCCAACGACGTGGGGCGCCAGTGGCTCGCTCTTTGGGAGACGCGCAATCTCCATTCAGTCGGTCACATTCAGCGGATGGTCTCCCAGCATTCAGGCGAAAAGGTCCTGGTGATTGTCGGCTCCTCCCACAAGCCCTTCTACGACACGTACCTCCGACAAATGATGGGCGTGCACGTTATCGAGGCCGAAGAGGTGCTGTCGGGTTCTTGACCGACTGTTTCTCTCCCTCTCGGTCACAGCGTGCCCCGTTCCACGTCGTACGGGTTTACGTTGAAGCGGCTTCTTGTCTCTAGATCGGTTTGGCTCAAGTGCGGCTTCACACGTGCTAGAACGCAATCAATAGAAGGCCCCGAGCAGAATGCCGTACACGACGTGCGCGATCATCGTGAGCACAGGGGTGCTGCGTCCATAGTTCAGCGCCATGAAGCCAGGCGGCTCCAGCTGACGGGTGGGCGTAGGGCCGTGGTTCTTGCTCGCCATGCGCGGATGCAGATCCGGCAGCATGGGCATCACCACCACGAGGATGAAGAGGCCGTGGAAGAGGCCGAGCAGGCCCCCGAGCCACCACGTCGCCCACTGCCAGTCCTCAAAGACGAGCGCGTACAGGAGCGCGAAGGCCAAGCCCAGCCCGACGTGGGCCAGAAAGCCGAGGGTCATGGCCCGGGTCCGGTGCGAACTCATCATGCTGCCGATCATGAACGGGAAGCTCATGCGCGTCCAGCCCAGGCCCTGCCCCATCGCCATGAGGAGCGTAAGGACGCCGGTGGCGAAGAGGCCCCAGAGCAGGGCGGCGCTGACGTTGAGAGCAAGGGCGATGTGTATGAGGATGAGGGGATACGGGGCTACGTGCATGGGGACGGCGAGGAGAGCAACCGAGGGGGCCGAGCGACCGCTTCAGATCACCGTGGAAGAAAAGAGGGCTATACAGCGGCCACTAAAAATCGCTGAAGCAGGCTCGGCATGCTTTCCCTCTTTTTTTCCTGCGGGCGGGTTCTCCGTTCCGACGACTCGGTTATTCCGGCAGTCCGGGTTCTACCATCACCACGTCCTCCCGATCCACGCGCACCACGCCCGGATCGGCGCCCGTGGGGCTCGTCACGTACTTCCGCTCCGTAACCATGACGGGGACGAGGCCGCTCCCGCGCGCCTTGCTGAAGTGGGCGGCAATCGCGGCGGCGGTGTAGATGTGACGCTTGCTCGGCTCGGCGTCGCGGTTGGGGAGGTGGAGCACGGTGTGGGCGCCCGGCACCTCCCGCGCGTGGAGCCACAGGTCGTATTTCTGGGCCGCGTGGAATGTGAGCTCATGGTTCTGGCGCGCGTTCTTTCCCACCCAGACCTCGAAGCCGTCGCCGAGGTCGAACCGCCGGTACGGGAAGCGATCCACGTCGGCGTCCTCGCGCTCGACAAACGGGACGAGATCCGCTTCACGCTCCGAGCGGAATTGCTTGATGCCGTCGAGCGTGTCGATCTCCCGCAGTTCATC
>CAZTDC010000099.1:0-9329 GCA_964612165.1 uncultured Salinivenus sp. | reverse complement strand
GAGAGGCTGCTTCGGTGGAAGTGGACCCGGAGGTATTCGTGAGGCTGGTCGATGCGCTGAGCAACTGCCGCAGTGTTGAGGTCGACTACTACTCTGCCAGTAGCGACACCCGTTACGAAGAGCGCCGGATTGATCCCTGGGGCTTGGCGGTGCGCGGAGACGTCTGGCTCTGCGTGGCCCACGACCACAAGCGGGGAGAAAGACGCGACTTCAATCTCGCACGCATCGAAGGAGTACAGCCCCGGTTCCCGGAAAGCAAGGGAGGGGATTATAAGATCCCCGAAGACTTCGACCTGGAGCTTTACTTTATCGACCGGTTCGAAGCCCTCGACGCCGAGGAGGTCTACGAAGTCCGCCTGCTGCTAGAGCCGGAGGTGGTGCCCTACTTCGAGTCAAAATCTTATCACCGCACGCAGCAGATCCATGAGGAGGGAGGCCGGGAGGGCCAACCGGTCGTCTCCTACGAGGTGGCAGGGCTCGAAGAAATTGCGGCGTTCGTGCGGTCGTGGGGGCCGGACGTAACCGTGCTCAAGCCGTCCGCCCTCGCCGAGCGCGTCGCCAGGGACGCCCGCGCCGTTGCTCGCCGGTACGACTCGCGTGCGGCAGACGAGGTCTAAAGCCTGGACACCAAATGTCCGGGCTCCTGCCGGGTGCTTTTTACACTATTGGTCCGCGAGAACCTAAAGATCGCTTTCGATCCGATGCCGTCCGATTTGACCCAGTCCACAGACGCTGCTAGGAGGGAGTCCGACGACTCGGCCTCGACCGTTTATATTCGATTTTCGCCGTCGCAGGGCCCGCGCCTCCGGCGGCCCGAGCCCACGACCTGTGGGGACGGGTCGCCCCTCTGGGTCAAGCGCCCGATCCTGATGCAGCGGGCCAGCGGCACCTACGAGCTGATTGGCACGTCCCGCAACCTCGAAGGGCTGGTGCGGTGGGTGCTTAGCCACGGGACAGACGCCGAGGTACGTGGGCCGGAGGTCCTCCGACAGCAGATAGCCGTTCAAGCGCGGAGCGTATGGCGTCAGTATGTCGACGACTAATGGTCTTCTGAGCTCATTTTGACAGGTTGGCAATCCTCTTACATAGAGAACATGTCCGATTCGCTCCGCGATCTCATTGCGCACTCCGCTCCCGAGGAGGGGGGCACTCCGCAATCGCTCTACTGCCACGCGAAAAACGTGGCGGAAATGGCAGCGGAATTCGCAGCTCCTTTCGACTCCGAAGAGATCGCCCGCTGGCTCGGGTGGTGGCACGACGCGGGGAAGGTGCATCCGGCCGTTCAGAAGTACCTGACGGCGGACGATCCTTCTCCGCCCGGCCCCGATCATTCGAGTGTGGGAATGCTGGCGGCCCACGAGGGAATGGATCTCCTCGCCCACAACATCGCCGGCCATCATGGCGGATTGGCCAACCAGCAGGACTTGAGCGACCGTGTCCGTCGCAAGAGTGATGACGAACGGATTGCCGAAGCCCTGGAGCTGGCGCGACCTCTGGTGAAGGAACACGAACCGTCCCTCTGCCGCGATCAGATGCCGGGTTTTTTGCGGGAGTCGGTGGAGGCGGACGTCATGAAGCGACGATACGATTTCTGGGTTCGCATGCTGCACAGTGCCCTGGTCGATGCCGACTGTCTCGACACCGAGCGCCACTTTGATCCGGAGCGATTTGACGCCCGCTCGGTGGACGTATCAATCGACGAGCTGTGGACTCGATTTGAGGAGAATCAGCGGAGTCTCATGGAGAGTGCCGATCCGACACTCGTCAACCGGCGTCGCCGAGACATATATGAGGCAGCCATCGACGCGGCGGACCGCAGACCTGGATTCTTTTCAATGACCGTGCCCACAGGAGGTGGGAAGACGCGTTCAGCGATGGGCTTTGGCCTGCGGCACGCCCAGGCCCATGACAAAGACCGGGTCATCGTGGCTCTTCCCTACACGAGCATCATCGAGCAGAATGCCGACGTGTACCGCGACATTTTCGGAGAGGCGGTCGTTTTGGAGCATCACAGTGCCGTCCGGACCGATGCCGAGTCGGGGGACGAGTCGGACGCGGAGCGGTGGCGTCGCCTCGCGGCGCAGAACTGGGACGCGCCGGTGGTGGTGACGACGACCGTGCAGCTGCTGGAGAGCCTCTTTGCCAACCAAAACACCCGTCTCCGAAAGCTGCACCGTCTGGCCAACAGTGTCGTCGTGCTCGATGAGGTCCAGACGTTGCCGCCGCGCCTGCTGCGGGCGACGCTGGATGGACTTCGGGAGCTGCAAGCCCATTACGGCACCACCGTGCTGCTGTGCACCGCCACGCAACCGGCACTCACGAACCGGCCCGGGTTCCCGGAGGGATTTGGGGACGTGACCGAGATCGTTCCCGATCCGGCCAGGCTCTACGAGGATCTGCGACGCGTCGAGTACGAGGTAGACATGCAGGACAAGTGGTCGTGGACGGACGTGGCGGAGGAGCTTATGGAGAATCGGCAGGCGATGGCGGTTCTGAACACAAAGGATGACGCGAGCTCCGTGCTCGACAAACTGCCCGACGACGGGTCAGTGCTGCATCTCTCCACTCGGCTTTGCGGAGCGCACCGGAGACAGGTGCTTCAGGAAGTTCATCGTCGACTGGACGGGGGGGAGCCGGTTCGGCTGGTAGCCACACAGGTGGTTGAGGCGGGGGTGGACCTGAGCTTTCCGCGGGTCCTCCGGGCCCTTGGTCCGCTGGATTCCATCATCCAGTCAGCGGGGCGCTGCAACCGGGAAGGAGAACGGGACACCGGGCGCGTTACGGTGTTCGAGCCCGCCGATGGTGGAACTCCACCTGGGGCGTACCGCACAGGTCGTGACATTGCCCGGCAACTGTTCCAGAACGAGCCAGCACTCAATCTCCACGATCCGTCGGTTCCGCGCCGGTACTTCCAGCAGCTCTACGATTCACGTAATCTGGACGCGGAGGAGGTGCAATCGCTCCGGGCCCAGTTTCAGTTCGCACAGGTAGCAGAGGAGTATCGGCTCATCAAAGACGACACGACGCCGGTGGTGGTCGACTACGGAGACGGCTGGGCAATCCTCGATGAGGTGTTGGCAACCGCCGAGCACGCCGGGTTCGTTCACCGTGACGACTGGCACCGCCTCCAGCCCTACACGGTGAGCCTCTACGAATATGCCCTCGACGAGGCAATCCAGAAGGGCAACGCCCACGAGTTGGCAGACGACCTCGATCTGTGGCGGTGGGACGGAGGGTACGACGTAGGGACGCTCCACGAAGGCGGGTCAAATGGGGGATGGGGACTCCATACTGGTGGTCCGGAAATCGAAGGTCTCATTGTATAGATCAAAGAGAGGAAACCAGAGATGACCGTCAACATTGCCAATTCTGGCACTCGAAGTGGAGTGAGGATTGAAAGATGCTCGCGTAGCTTGCAGATAGTGAATAGGCGGCACCTCCAGAGCGGGGGTGCCGAGTACCCCTGAAACATTTCATGCTAGCGTATCTTAAAAAATTTGAAATTACGCATGGCAAGCAGATACCCCGTTACACGGGGAGAGTCCCCGGTTAGAGGTCAAGAAATGAGTAGCTAAGTAACAATGTCCGACTTCTCACCTCTTCAAGTCCACGTTTCCGGTCGCTGGGCCTGTTTTACCAGACCTGAGATGAAGGTCGAGCGCGTGTCGTATGACGTGATGACACCCTCCGCCGCTCGTGGGATCCTGGAGGCCATCTTCTGGAAGCCGGCCTTCGAGTGGCGCGTCCGGCGCATCCACGTGCTCAATCCCATCCGCCGCGAGTCCATCCTGCGCACAGAGGTCAACAGCGTGCAATCGGCCCGGTCGGCGCGCAGCTGGGCCCGGAACGAGGGCGTGGGTGGCTACCGGGCCGACGACGACCACACGCAGCGCCACACGCTCGCCCTCCGCGACGTGGCGTACCTCATCGAAGCGAACATGCACCTCGTGGGCTACGGCAAGAACGAGCATCCGGCCAAGTACCGCGATCAGTTCCGTCGCCGAGTGGCACGTGGGCAGTGCTTCCACCGTCCGTACCTCGGCTGTCGCGAGTTTGCGGCCGAGTTTGCGCCGCCCGCCGGCAACGAGACCGCCATCGACCGCGACGACGCCCTGGGCCGGATGCTCTTCGACCTCGACTACGAGGCCGATGAGGACCGCAACACGCCTATTTTCTTCCAGGCGC
Source organism: uncultured Salinivenus sp. (assembly GCA_964612165.1). Lineage (GTDB taxonomy): Bacteria > Bacteroidota > Rhodothermia > Rhodothermales > Salinibacteraceae > Salinibacter. The sequence goes on along the minus strand of CAZTDC010000099.1, from coordinate 5,144 downwards.
GCCTCGAAGACGGGGTGCTCCACGTGCCGTCCGAGATGTACAAGCGTCGACATGATTCATAGCCGCCCGTTCGACCTGTTTCCAATCGATTTCGCGCAAAGCAATGATTCTCGAACGTCTCCGCGACTTCCACGAGCGCATTCAGGACGACTTGATTCCGTCCTACCACAAGGAGAAAGGATGCCGGTGGATCTTGGAACTGGACGAGAACGGGGAATTTCGGGGCTTCACTGAAACGGGCCAGACAAAGCGCAGTGCGACGGATTATGTGGCTCCACACATGCGGCGTTCGGGGCGAACACCACCGCCGTACCTGCTGGTTGACAAGCCCGCGTACGTGCTCGGGCTCCCCCGCAACGATCAGGAGAAGTGGAAGAAGAAGGCGGCGCAACGACACGAAAACTACGTCGCGCTCATCCAGGAGTGTGCCGACGTCGTGGATGATCCAGTGCTGGCAGCCTACCTCACGTTTTTAGAATCCCATGTTGGAGACGCTCTCGCGGATCCAGCGACGGAGGACATGAAGAAGGGGGACCTCATCATTCCCCGGGTCGATGGGACGCTTCTTACACGAATCCCGGAGGTGCAGCAGTTCTGGATTGAGCGCCAGGACCGGGAGGCTGAGGAGAAAAGTGAACTAACCACAGAGTGCGCCATCTGTGGGGAAATCCGCCCCGTCATTCGCACGGAGCCGGTAGAGCTCCGACTTGGGCCCGATCGTGTGAACGTCGTCACGGGCAACGAGAAAGCGTTCCTCTCCCACGGACTGGAGCAGTCCGAAATCGCACCGGTTTGTCAGCCCTGCGCGCGCACCTATGGGGAGGCTCTCGGCTACCTCCTCGATAGGGACAAGCACCACCTCCGTCTCGGCGACGTCACCTGGGTGTACTGGACGGATCGGGGATCGGACTTCGATCCGTTCTCGATGCTCGAGGAAGCCGACCCGCGAGACGTGGAGTCACTTCTGGAGGCCCCAAAACGATCGGCTCCCCCGGGTGAACTCGATCCGACGCGGTTCTACGCCGCCGCCCTCACCGCCAACATCTCCCGCCTAGCGGTGCGGAGCTGGGTGACGACCACGGTCAAAGAGGCGCAGCGGAACGTGGCCGACTATTTTGAACGCATGCGCCACGTGGGTCGCGACGGGCCGCGCTACCACGGCCTCTATGCGCTGGCCGGAAGCACCGTGCGCGAGCTCGACGACCTGCCGCCCCAGACCATCGAAACACTCCTTACTCACGCCCTCACGGGCGGCCCACTCCCGCAATCTTTGATGCACCAGGCTACGCAGCGCGCTCGGGTGGAGGGCGGTGTCACCCATCCCCGCGCTGCACTCCTCAAACTCGTGCTCCTTTCGAATCAATCCGATGCTCCCGATCCCATGGTCGACGAACAGTTGAGCCCCAATCACGACAATCCCGCCTACCACTGCGGTCGGCTTCTGGCTGTGCTTGAAAGCATCCAGCGCGAGGCGATCGATCCCAATACGACGCTCGTGGACCGCTACTATGGTACGGCCTCGACCGCTCCCGCGTCCGTGTTTGGAAATCTGCTCCGTGGTACCCAGAGCCACCTTAGCAAGCTGCGTCGGAGCGACGAGAAAGGCGGACTGGGCGTGTATTTTGAGCGGCAGCTCGAGGAGATCATGAACCAGTTCGACAGTTTCCCCCGCACGCTCAGTGCCGAGGATCAAGCCATCTTCGCACTGGGCTACTACCAGCAGCGAAACCGGACGGGCACCGCAGACGAGGAAGACGGAGCCGATTCCACGGAGCCGGCAGAGGCCGCTGCGTAGGTTGATTTCTTCACCGTTCCCATCCAAAAATCTGCAAGACCGATGTCTGACCTCCACCTCGATCCCGAGAAGCGCCACGATTTTGTGTACCTGTTCGACGTCGAGGACGGAAACCCGAACGGCGACCCCGACGCCGGCAACCTGCCGCGCGTAGACCCCGAGACGATGCAGGGCCTCGTCACCGACGTGGCCGTGAAGCGCAAAATCCGCGACTACGTCGACGCCTCCGTCGGCGACGACGGAGACTACAAGATCTACATGCAGCACCAGGGCGTGCTCAACGAGCAGCACCAACGCGCCTACGACGAGCTTGACCTTGATTCGGACGATCCCTCGCGGGAAGACGTAGATGAGGCGCGGGCGTGGATGTGCCAGAATTTCTACGACATCCGCACCTTCGGCGCCGTTATGTCTACCGGCGTGAACGCAGGGCAGGTGCGCGGGCCGATGCAGCTTACCTTCTCGCGCTCCATCGATCCGGTCGTCCCAATGGACGTGTCGATCACTCGCGTCGCCATCACCCGGTCGGAGGATGCCGACTCGAAGGAGACGGAGATGGGCCGAAAAGCCATCGTCCCTTACGGCCTCTACCGGGGGCACGGCTTTTACAACCCCAAGCTGGCGGAGGACACCGGCTTCGACAGCGATGACCTGCAGCTTTTCTGGCAGGCCCTCCAGATGGGCTGGGAGCTGGACCGCTCCGCCTCCCGCGGCTTCATGGCGTTGCGTGGCCTCTTCGTCTTTAGCCACGATAAACCCCTCGGTAACGCCCCGGCGCACACCCTCTTTGACCGCGTGGAGGCGACGCTGGACGCCGACGTGGAAGCGCCGCGTGAGTTTGGCCACTACGACGTGAATCTCGACGATGAGGACCTTCCCGACGGCGTGACGCTCACCCGCGTGCTCGGCTAACGAGACTGGAATCGGGAGCACCGGATCGCAACCCGAACGTCCCAGGATTGATCGTCTATTTCGCCCATGCCCGACGTGCCCGAGCCCCGCCTCATGATCTCGGCGCTGGAGCACTACGCCTACTGCCCGCGGCAGTGTGCCCTCATCCACGTTGAGCAGAGCTACGAGGAAAACGTGTACACGCTGCGGGGTAACCGCGACCACCACCGCGTGGATGACGCGGAGACGGATCTCCGGGACGATGTACGGGTGGAGCGGGCGCTGCCCCTGTACTCCGAGGTCCTCGGCCTCACGGGCCGGGCCGACGTGGTCGAGTTCGACGACGGCATGCCATATCCCATTGAGTACAAGCACGGCGAGCAGCGGCGTCACGCGCCGGGGCGTATTCAGCTCTGCGCGCAGGCCCTCTGCTTGGAAGAAATGATGGGCCGCGACGTGCCCACCGGGGCGCTCTATCACACCGGTTCGCACCGTCGTCAGGAGGTAACGTTCACCGAGAAACTGCGGGCCGACACACGCGAAGTGATCGAGGCCGTGCGCACGCAACTCCGTGAGCACACCGTTCCGCCGCCTGTCAACGACGATCGCTGCCCGCCCTGCTCGCTCCAGCGGGTGTGCATGCCCGACGCCATCGACACTCCCAAGCGCCACCACCGCGAAACCAATCGTCTCTTCACCGTCGAGAATTGACGATTCCACCGCGGGAACTCCCGCTTCGCTCGAACCACTCCGAATTACTCATTTCCAGTTCCTCAGTCGAACGCCGTGCGACAACTGCTCAACACGCTCTATGTCACCACCGAGGGGGCCTATCTGCACCTCGACCACGACACGGTCCGCATAGAGGTGGACGACGAAACGGAAGCGCAGATTCCGCTCCATCACCTCGGCGCCATCGTGGGCTTCGGCAACGTGCTCGTGTCCCCGGCCCTGATGGGTCGCTGTGCCGACGACGGACGGGCCGTCGTCTTCATGACGCGCACGGGGCGCTTCCGGGGGCGCGTCGTAGGGCCGCAGACGGGCAACGTGCTACTGCGCAAGGCCCAGCACGAGCATTCCGAAGATCCATCGGCCGCCCGCGAGATTGCCCGATCCATCGTGGCCGGCAAAATCAAAAACAGCCGCCGCCTCGTGGTGCGGGCCGCGCGGAGGGCCGAGGGGAATGGGACAAAAACAGCGCTCGAAGAGGCCAAGGACGACTTGGCCGCGTCGCTGCGGCTGCTTGAGAACGAAGCGACGCTCGACGCCGTGCGGGGCCACGAGGGCACGGCGGCCAAGGAGTACTTCGGCGTGTTTTCGCATCTGGTGCGGCAGCAGAAAGACGCCTTTCGGCTCGACGAGCGCACGCGTCGTCCGCCTCGAAATCGGCTCAATGCGGTGCTGTCGTTCCTCTACACGCTTCTGTGCAACGACTGCGAGGCTGCTGCCGAGGGCGTCGGGCTCGATCCGCAGATTGGATTCCTTCACGCCGCCCGCCCCGGACGCCCATCGCTAGGCCTCGACCTGATGGAAGAGTTGCGCGCCCCGCTGGCCGACCGCCTGGCCCTTACGCTCGTGAACCGTCGCCAGCTCACCCCCGACAACTTCCGGGAACGGGACGGAGGTGCCGTGCTCCTCAACGAGGAGGGGCGCGAGACGGTGCTCGTGGCCTACCAGGAGCGCAAGCAGGACACAATCACGCACCCTGTGCTCGATCAGGAGATTGAGCGGGGTCTTCTGCCCCACGCCCAGGCGCGGTTACTGGCTCGCCACCTACGGGGTGATCTCGATCAGTACGTTCCCTACCTTCTCCGCTAATCATGCACGTGATCGTCGCCTACGACGTCTCGACCACCGATGCGGACGGACCCCGCCGCCTGCGCAACGTGGCCCAGGCCTGTACCAACTACGGCCAGCGCGTGCAACAGTCGGTCTTCGAATGTGAGGTCTCGCGGGCACAGTACGAACAGCTGATTGACGACCTCACGGGCATCATCGACGAAGAAAAAGATAGTCTTCGCGCTTACCGACTCGCCCAGCCCACCGAGGAAACCATCGAAACGTGGGGCGTAGACGACACAATGGACCTCGACGATCCACTCATTCTATAACGGCGGCGGATGTCTAAGCAGAATCGGTCTCATCGAGCACGAATGGAAAGGACGATGACAGGCGGTCCGAAGTGGTAGGTCGTCAATCGGAATGAGCCTGAAAACGCCGGGCGGTCCGCGAAACTTATAAGAATCTACGAGACAATATCTTACAGGAAATCGAGATCTGCAATAATTGGCGGAGTGCCAATTTGGGGAAGGGTCTGCGAAATTGGGCTTGCAACTCCCTGCTGCGCACGAGAGTATGAAGGGTGCGATAGCACCCCTCCTCACGGGGGGGTGAGGATTGAAAGGGCCCTGGACATCCACCTTGAGGGCCTTGCAGGAATAGCACCCCTCCTCACGGG
>CAZTDC010000098.1:0-9393 GCA_964612165.1 uncultured Salinivenus sp. | reverse complement strand
TCCTCAACGCCAGCGTGGAGGGGGACAAGATCGTGATGAAGAAGGACTACCACGTCGGGATCGCCGTGGCCATCGGCAACAAGGGGCTCCTGGCCCCCGTCATCCGCAACGCGGGCGATTACAACGTGGTGGGCCTGACACGCAAGGCGGCCAACATGGCCGATCGGGCCCGCAACAAGGAGCTCCAGCCCGATGAACTGCAGGGCGGCACCTTTACCGTCACCAACATCGGCTCCCTCGGCTCGCTGATGGGCACCCCCATCATCAACCAGCCGCAGGTGGGCATCCTGGCCACCGGCGCCATCCAGAAGCGCCCGGTCGTCATCGAGGACGAGGACCTCGGCGACGTGATTTCGGTGCGCCACATGATGTACCTCTCCCTCAGCTACGACCACAGAATTATCGACGGGGCGATGGGTGCCAGCTTCCTCCAGCGCGTCGTGACCGAGCTCGAATCCTTCTCGGAGGACGACAACCTCTTCTAAGATGTGGGTGCGTGGGCGCATGGGAGCACGACCGGTTTCGCCCTAATATGCGAGTCCGCCTGCTTGCCGAACGTGAGACAAACTCGAGCGTGCGGCTCTGAAGCTTGGCGGGTCCGCTCTGCTTCTGGCCCCTGCAGTGCCCGCTCCCTCTCTCCCGTTCTCACACTCCTTCTCCGGCATACCGCTCTGCCGGCCGCACGGAGCCCCCCTGGCGAGAAACGGCGTTCACGCTCAATAGCTGGGCTTCCGTTATTGACACCGTCCGAGATAGGCCCTTGATTGTAGGACACGTGCCTGCAGTCGGGGCCTTCCGTTTTTGTCCGTACACGGAACCGCTCGCGAATGTGGGCGACTCAGACTGTTCTCTCGCCCCATCCCCGTTTCGCTATGTCCGACGCCGACCCCGCCAATGGAGGCCTCGACCTCTCGCTGCGGGCCCTGCGCGACCACCTGCAGGCCTTCCAGGACGACTATCTGGCCGACAAGAGTGACGAGACGGTGGGCACCTACCGCCGCTCCCTCAACTCCTTCGAAAAGTGGTTCGTGCAGCAGAACAACTTCCGGTTTACGGAAGACGACGTGCGCGACTACAAGCGCTACCTGATGGAGGAACGGGACCTCAGCCAGGTCTCCGTCTCCACCTACCTCACGGCCCTCCGGCGCTTCTGTCAGTATCTCACCGACATTGGCAAGCTGACCGAGAATCCCGCCAAGGCGGTGAAGGGCAACCGACGGCCCGAGACGCACTCGCGGTCCGTGCTTACCGAGTCCGACATTGAGAAGCTGGAAGAGGTTCTCGCCGACACCACCCAGATTGACAAGCGTGATCGGGCCATCGTGGCGCTTATGCTCTACGCGGGCCTGAGCGAGATTGAGATTGTGCGGGCCAACGTAGAGGACCTGGAGCATACCCTCATGGGCCCCGTGCTCCGCGTACAGGGCAAGGGCCGCGAGGTAAAGGATCAGGAAGCGCCCCTCGACCCGCCCGTCCTGGAGGCCGTAGAGGTGTACCTCGATACCCGCGACGACGTGCATCCCGAGGATCCCCTCTTCGTGTCCCACGGTCACCGCTCAGACGGGGAGCGGCTCAAGACGCGCTCGGTGCGGAGCCGCATCAACGGGTACCTCAAAGAGGCCGGCATCAAGCGCAAGGGCGTGACGCCGCACAGCCTCACCCACACGGCGGCCCTCCTCTGGCTCAACGACGGCATGCCGCTCGAAGAGGTGAAGGAGCGGATGCGCCACGGGACCCTCGACACCACCATGATCTACTACAAGAAACAGGGCCTCCTGAAGCGCGATCCGGAGGAGATCGAGGAGCTGATGTCGTCCTGAGAGGCTGTGGCGGAGAGCCTGCTACGTGGGCGTCGCGATGAGCACCTCTGACGGGATGCCCCAGCGCCGGACGACCTTGCGGTGCGAAATGTGCCACGGCCCCGTTTCCACGAATCGACGCATTCGGAGCGGCCGGCACCCGCCCACCCACTCGGGCCGAATCGCATGTACGGCGCTCCAGAGGTACGGGACGATCTGATGCAGCCAGCGGTCCCCCCACGTCAATCCGGCGAGACACAGCCGTCCCGTCTCTCCAAGCAGCCGGTGCGACTCGGCCAGGAAGGCGCGAATGTCCGCTTCCGAAAACAGGTCGAGCAGGTACGTGGCCACGATACGGTCCTGCGAGCCGCCCGTCCGGTCGAACGAAAACGAGCCGTCAGTCTGGTGGATCTCGGCTTGTTTCCCAAACGACGCGAGGCGATCACGGGCAATCTCCACCATCCGGGGACTCAAGTCTACCCCGACGTACTGGGCGTCCGACGGGCAGTGATCGCGCAGCAACCGCTCGGCGAGCCGACCCGTCCCGCATCCCACCTCCAGAAGCGCCTGTGCCGACTCGAAAGCCCCGTGTGCAATCAGGGCGTCGAACGCCCGGTCTTCGTAGAAGGCCTGGGTGTCCTGCCACCGACCGATGCGGTCGTATACGGCCTGCGTCTGGGCCCGAGAAAGCAAATGTCTCGCGTTCACAAAAGGGTCCTGATTGACTCGATCGAGATTCGCAACGCGGGTAGCTCGACTGACTGACGATTGAGCACATCAGGCGCGCTCGCGACGCTACTCGATCTCGTAGAAGGCCTGGGTGCCGTCCGTGCGCTGCACCTGTACGAGGATCGGTTCCGTTTCCGCCGCCACGTATCGTTGGACCTCTTCCGGGGTTTCCACGGAAGTCTCGTCTAGGGCCGTGATGATGACGTCGCGCGGGAGGCCGGAAGCGGCGGCCGGATGGTCCTTCTCCACGTATGCAACGTACGCCCCGGCTTCGATGCCAAACCGGGCCTGCTCGCGATCGCTCACCGGACGCAGTCCCACGCCCCACCGGTCGAGCGTCGTGACCGCCTCGTCCGAGGAATCGGGGTTGGGGGCTGACTCGGGCGACTCATTGTTGTTGGGCGACTCAGCGTCGGGCGACGGCCGGGAACGCGGCTGCCGCAGGTCGCTGAGCCAGTTCTGATAGACCGGCGTGTCTTTGCCCATGAGCCTGACCTCGAGGGTTTGGGTCGTCCCCTCGCGCCACACCCGAACGCGTACCATGTCGCCCGGCCGGTGGAGAGCCACCTCGCTCTGCAGAGCACCCGGAGAATTGACGCGCTCGTCCTCGACCGCTTCGATGACATCGCCACTCTGTAGCCCCGCCTGGTCGGCCGCACTTCCCCCGCGGACGTCCGCAACGTAGACGCCGTGAATATCCTCAAGCCCCACCTCGTCGGCCACCTCGGCATCCATCCCGCGAATACTTACCCCGAGGTATCCACGCCTCACCTCGCCGTAGGCGATAAGATCCGTCGCGATGCGCTCGACGAGAGCCGACGGAATGGCAAACCCGTAGCCCTCGTACCCGCCCGTCCCGCTGGCGATGGCCGTGTTGATGCCTACGAGCTCACCGTCCAGGTTCACGAGCGCCCCCCCGGAGTTGCCAGGATTGATCGCCGCGTCGGTCTGGATGAAGTCCTCAATGCGAAACTGATCCTCAATGATGTTGAGCTGGCGCCCGAGGGCACTCACAATGCCCGCCGTGACCGTAGAGGTTAGGCGGAACGGATTGCCGATCGCCACGACCCAGTCACCCACCTGCACGCGCTCGGAGTTGCCAAACGGGAGGACAGGAAAGTCGCCCGCCCCGTCGATCTTTACGACGGCGAGATCGGTCGAGGCATTCGTGCCCACGACCTGCGCCTCGAACTGGCGCTTGTCGGCAAGCTGCACCTGAATGGTGCCCGCGTTCTTCACGACGTGATTGTTCGTCACGACGTGTCCCTCTGGACTGATGATGACTCCACTCCCCAGGTTTTGTCGGCTGGGCGGGCCCTCGAACAGGTCCTCGGGGCCCTGTTCGCCGTTTTGTCCCCCTGTTCGGACCTGGATGGACACAACGGCGGGCGTAACCTGCTCGGCGACCGTCCGAAATTGCTGGCTCAACGAGGCGGGGCTGGGCGCGGAACGGAGTCCCGAATCTGCGTCGGCCGTCCGCTCCGTCCGGGGCGCGCTGTCGACCTGCTTCACAATACGGGGCTGGGTGGGAGCAGCAGGCTCCTCATCCACGACGAGCATGAACAGAATGCCCCCCAGCAGCCCCACCAGGACGAGCCCAATCCCAATGAGAAGACGAGTATGACGTCTGGAGTCGGACATGGCCGGGAATTGAAGAGAATGCAAACAAATCGGATGGATCCCCCACCCTCGAACGGTCTGAATTGTTTCGGGCGACCACGCAACGAAGGGACGATGTCACACTCACGTTGGAGGGCGTTCGCAACAAGGACGGAACCGAGCCAGGATCGCGGGGTCGGGGAGGGGATTGGTTCGCATAAATCGATCGGGGAGCGGCAGGAGCGTGCCTGTCCGCACCTCGTAACGTTGCGGGGGCGAACGTCTCTAAAAGGCCCTCACTGCCTCATTCGTTCGTCCCTATTTGGCCATGATGTCGTTCCTCCGTCCTCTCGCTGGACTCTTCGCCGTCGGGGTCTGGGCGATTGCCGGCAGCCTGGCCCTTCAGGCTCAATCTACGCTTCCCGCAGACGCGCCCCGCGCGCTCAAGCAGTTCGATACGGACCTCTCAAACACGACGATTGATCCGTCGGAGCTCCGACGAGGCGCCCCAAAGGACGGCATCCCGTCGATCGACGATCCCTCCTTCGTGTCCCTCGGCGCGGCCCGTGACTGGATCGACGCCCAGGAGCCTGTGATTGCCATTCAACACAACGGAGTAGCCCGGGCCTATCCGCTTCAGATTCTCACCTTCCACGAGATCGTCAACGACGACATTGGCGGCACCCCTGTGGCCGTCACGTTTTGTCCCCTCTGCTACAGCGCCATCGCCTTCAAGCGCACGCTCGACGGCGAGCCGGTCTCTTTTGGGGTCTCCGGACTCCTGCGAAACTCCGACCTTGTGATGTACGACCGAGAGACCGAAACGCTGTGGCAGCAGTTTACGGGCAAAGGAATCGTCGGCACCCGCGCCGGTGAGACGCTCGAATTGGTCTCCTCCCAGATCGTCTCCTTCGATCAGTTTGCGCAGAACTACCCGAATGGCGAAGTGCTGTCTCGGGAAACGGGCCACGAGCGCTCCTACGGCCAAAATCCGTACGCCGGATACGACGACGTCGACAAGCCCCCCTTTGCCTACGACGGCCCGTCGGACGATCGCCTTCCCCCGAAAGAAAAGGTCGTGGCCGTGTCCGTGGGCGACACGCACAAGGGCTATCCGCACTCCCTCACCAGCGAGAAGCGCGTGATTCACGACACGATGGCCGACCGTCCACTCGTGGTCTTTCATGCCCCCGGGGCCGTGTCCGCTCTCGACGCCCGCCAAATTTCGGCCTCGAAGGAGGATGGAACGACGGGCGTATTTAGCCGGCGCGTAGACGACCGTACGCTCCGCTTCCAGTATGACGGCGAGGGGCAGTTTAAAGATACCCAGACGGGCAGTGTGTGGACCGTCACGGGGAAGGCGGTCGAGGGGCCTCTGGAAGGAACTCAGCTCGATCCCATCTCACACGGCAATTACTTCGCCTTTTCGTGGTTTGCCTTCCGTCCCGACGCTGCGCTGTACGGATCGGATTCCCAGTCGTAGTCCTCCGCTTTTTTTCACTGTGTTCTCCTGGGCCATGTCTCCACTCCGTTTCAAACACGTGCTCGTCCCGCTCCTCCTTCCGCTTTTGGTCGTGGCAGGTTGTGACTCAAATACAAGTGGGAACGAGCAGGCGGAAATTTCGCTCGACAACTGCACCATTCCGACCTCGCGGCTGGCGAGTGGCTGCCAGGGCGGGACCGACTGCATCCCGTCCATCGATAACATCGTACCCGGGGACGATCGGCTCGTTGATCCCGGCGACGCGGAAACCCTCGAGGACACGGATCGAGTGATTGGGGTGCTCGTCGGCGACCGGGCGTTGGCCGTTCCGCACAACGTGCTGTGGACCCACGAGATCGTCAATGTCGACGAGTGGGCGGGGCGCACCTTTACGATCACGTACTGCCCCCTGACAGGGTCGAGCCTTGCCTTTGATCGAAGTGCAGTTGACGGGGCCGAATTTGGCGTCTCCGGCCTGCTGTTCAACAACAACCTCGTGATGTATGATCGACGAGAGGACAAGTCGCTCTGGCCGCAGATGAACCGGGAGGCCAACTGTGGGGGAGACGTCGGGCGTTCGCTGTCGATGCTTCCGGTCGCTGAGATGAGGTGGGGGACGTGGCGGTCGCTCCATCCCGATACGAAGCTCATCTCCGACGGCGAGGACTTCGAGCGACGGTATCCGTACGACGACTACGAACGCCCCAATTCGGATCCGCTCTTTGACATGCCGACGGACAACCGTCGGCCCAACAAAGAACGGGTCCTCGGCATTCCGAACGGGAACGAAAAAGGCGTAGCCTTGCCCTTCGGTCTTCTCGACGAGGATGCGCCGCTCCGCGTCGTCACGGTCGCAGTGGGCGGTACGGAGAAGACTATCTTCTGGAGCCGGGAGGCCCGATCGGCGATGGCGTTCGAGACTGAGGCCTCCTTCTCGGTGAAAAACGGCCAATTTGTCGACGACGAAACGGGGAGCGTATGGACGGTCGACGGGCGAGCGGTCGAGGGGCCTCGAACGGGCGAACAGCTCACCCCCGCCGACGAGGCCTACGTGGCGTTCTGGTTCGCCTGGGCGGCCTTCCAGCCAGAAACGACGATTTGGCGTCCGTCGTGACGATCACTGGGCGGTCGTGAGTGCCCGGCCGCCGCCTCACGGCATTCCAGCTCCCGCCGCGGACGTGCGCCTTCTACTGCCAGACGAATGCGCGTATTCGGTTCGGCCGTCGACAGGCCGTCCTGGAAGTAAGCGCCCGCAGAAAAGGAACCACCCGGCTCACGTTCTTCTATCCAGAGATGGCCATCCCGCAAAACGGCCCGATCTCACTTCTCTCTCTAGATTGCCGACACCGCCCATGGACCGACAGTGGCTCTATCCCTACTACGTCATCGCCATTCTCGTACTGGTCCTGTTCTTTTTCGGGTAGCGACCATAGGAGTGCGGAGTTCCTTTCTGTGAGGGTGCAGGAGGAGGATGAGCGGGGAGCACCAGTGGAAGGAAAACCGTCGGAGGGCGGGGGCTACGAGGTCAGCTAAGACGTGTGGGGCAAATGACTCGGACGCCCGAAGTATGCGGGCGAAATTGCGTTGACGACGGTCCGCATTCGGTTTGCTGCGTTCTACGACGGACCGACCACGAGGGGCGAAGTAGGAAGGGCAAGATCCGGGGCACGATGTGGGGTCTCCCATCGTGGTGGTCATCGGGACGACCCACGATGGGCACGATGCGAGTCGAAAAACGGGGGCGGAAGGAGAAAATACGTTGACGCTGCCCGTGTCGCCTTGAGTTGCCGGGTGCTGTTCCCTATCGTACCTCGTGCAATCCTTTTAAAGCACTACTTGAACCGAGGTCGGCAACAACCCAAGCGGGAAAGGCTCCTCCGCCCTCCTCCGAGGAGGGAGAGGGGATCCCCAACGTTGCATCGGTTGACCGTCTCGGATCTGCACTCAGCAGATTGCCGTCATGGACGAATCGACGCGCGCGTCATTGCCGGAGCCGGACTCCATGTCGCCCGTGCCCGACTCGGTGTCGGCGACAGAGGAGGACGAAGAGGTCGAGGTGCCTGACTTTTCGCACCTGCCCGCCGAACACCGCGATACAATGCGTCGCCTCCATCGTCGTGTGGAACAGGCGGCCGCGACCATCGAGCAGCTGCGGGCGGAAAATGAGCGTCTTCGACGTCGGGTGGAGGAATTGGAGGCGCAGCCCGCCTTTCCGGAGGCCGACACCGTGCTCACGCTCGACGACGATCCGGAAGCGGTGCGGGAGCGGATCTCCCGCTTCATCGACGTCATTGACACGTATCTGGACGAGACGGAGCCTGGCCCGGAGGCCGACGCCGACGACGAGCCCGAAGACCATCCCGACTCTTAACTCCGATCCTTCACAATCGTCCGGGTCGGTACTGCCAACACATCCGCGCATCTTATGGCCGATGAGTCCCAGACCAAGTCGATTCGTGTCCACGTCCTAGGACGCGAGTATGCCCTGCGCGTAGACGAGGAGGACGAGGCCTTTACCCGCGAGGTGGCCTCCTTCGTCAACGCCCGGATGGAGCAGTTTCGGGACGAGCACCCCGAACAGGCCGAGCTCACCACGGCCGTCATCACGGCGCTTGCTCTCGCCGAAGAACTTCACACCTTGAAGGAGGAACAGGCGGGCGGCACGGAGGTGCTCAATGAAGAGATCGACCGTCTTGCCGATCGATTGGGCTCGGCGATCGACGGTGAGTAAACCGGACCGGTTCGTTCCACAGTCGTGCCGATCGATCGGACAGGCGCGACGATGAACCTAACCGGACGGTTTTTCGTCGAGCACGGAACCGCCTGTATGTACACTCACGAGGCGAGGGCAGTCTGAGAAGCAGCACGCGATGCCTCCGCCATCATTCTCCTAGCACGGTACGGTCATGGCCGACTCGGATTCTGCTCTACGTTACCTCGATCCCGTTGCCGTCTCGAAGCTGGCGACGATGGAGCTGCGTGCGCGGCTCATTGTCGAAGGCTTCATCACGGGCCTCCACCGCAGCCCCTACCACGGCTTCTCCGTCGAATTTGCCGAGCATCGCCCCTACAATCCGGGCGACGAACTGCGGCACGTCGACTGGAAGGTCTATGCCAAGACGGACCGGTTTTACGTGAAGCAGTACGAGGAGGAGACCAATCTGCGGCACTACGTGGTGCTCGACACCTCCCCCTCGATGCGGTACAAGGGGGACGCCGACCTGTCGAAGCTGGAATACGGTTCGTACCTCGCCGCCGCCCTGCACAACCTCATGCTCAAGCAGCGCGACGCCACCGGGCTCATCGGGTTCGACGAAACGGTCCACACGATGCGTCCGCCGAAAGCCACCCCCGGCTACCTGCGCCAGCTCCTGGCCACGCTGGAGCAGATGAACGATCAGGAGCCGGAGGAGCGCCGCACCAGCGCCGCAGCGGCCCTCGATGAGGTAGCCGAGCGCATTGGTCGCCGGTCGCTCGTCGTGGTGATCACCGACCTCTTCGAAAACGTCGCTGCCCACGACGACCTGCTCAAGGCCCTTCGTCACCTGCGCCACCGCGGGCACGAGGTAATCGTCTTCCACGTGCTAGAGGGGCAGACCGAGCGCCAGTTCAACTTTCCGGATCGCCCCATGCTTTTTCGTGACGTAGAAACCGGCGAGGAGGTCTCGCTTCAACCCAGCCAGCTCCGCGAGCACTACGAGGAGGCCGTCGAGCACTTTACCGACACCTTCCGCCGCAACTGTCTGGAGCACGACATCGACTTTGCGGAGCTCGACACGAACG
>CAZTDC010000097.1:0-9604 GCA_964612165.1 uncultured Salinivenus sp. | reverse complement strand
AGCCGCAGTCCGGCGTCGCCATCCCGACGGCAGCGATCCAGACGGAAGACGGGCGCCCCGTCGCCTACGTGCAGACGGGCGGGGAGTCGTTCGAGCGGCGGCCTCTCCGCCTCGGCCCCACCGATGGAGAAATGACGATCATAGAGGAGGGCGTCCGGTCCGGTGAGCACGTCGTGACGGACGGCGCCTACCAGGTCTACCTCGCCTCCCTCAACACCGCCCAGGTCGGCAGCCACGGACACTCTCACTAAGTTTGGACGGATGGACGTGGAGGTACGGGCGCAGAAAGCGAATTGCCGACACGTAGAGGGAGCCTGACTGCGTTTGTGCTGCCTCACCACCATCCACACTTCCACACAGAGATAGATGCTCGACCGCACGATTCAGGCCGCACTTACGAACCGGCTCCTGACGCTCGTGGGGGCGGTGCTGATCCTTGGGGCGGGCGGGTACGCGGCACTCACGATGCCGGTGGACGTCTTTCCCGATCTCACGGCGCCCACCGTCACGGTGCTTACGGAGTCGCACGGCATGGCGCCGGAAGAGGTAGAGAAGCTGGTGACGTACCCGATCGAGACCGCCGTCAACGGGGCGGCGAGCGTGCGGCGCGTGCGCTCAAGCTCGGCACAGGGCTACTCCATCGTGTGGGTCGAGTTCGAGTGGGGCACCGACATCTACCAGGCGCGGCAGATCGTGAGCGAGAAGCTGCAGCTCGTGGGCGGCCGGATGCCCGCCGGCGTCGATCCGCCGGTGATGGCGCCCATCACGTCCATCATGGGGGAAATCCTGCTGGTGGGACTGACGAGTGACGAGCACTCGATGCGCGAGGTGCGGACAGTGGCGGACGGTCTCGTCCGGCGGCGCCTGCTGGCGGTCGACGGGGTGGCGCAGGTGACGCCGCACGGTGGGGAGGTAAAGGAATACCAGGTCCTCGCCGACCCGACGGCCATGCGGCAGATGAACGTGTCGCTCTCCGAGGTGAAAGCGGCGGCGGAGGGGGCAAACGAAAACGCGGCGGGCGGCGTCTACCAGCAGGACGGGCGCGAGGTGCTGGTGCGGGGGCTCGGCCGCACCAGCGACATTGACGCGATGGCCGAAACGGTGGTCGAGTCGCGCGACGGCACGCCCATTCGGCTGAAGGACGTGGCGAACGTGCAGGTGGGCACGGCGCAGCCCCAGCTGGGCCGGGGAGCGGTCAACGGGGAGCCGGCCGTCATCGTCTCCATTCAGAAGCAGCCCGACGCCAACACGCTCGAACTGACCGAGCGGGTGTCCGCCGAGCTCGATCAGATCGAACAGCAGTTGCCCGCCGGGATGGAGGTGAATCGGTCCATCTTCCGGCAGGCCGACTTCATCTCACTGGCGGTGAGCAACGTCGTTGAGGCTCTGCGCGACGGGGCACTGCTCGTCGTCCTGATTCTGTTTCTATTCCTGTGGAACGTGCGCACGACGGCGATCTCCGTGCTCGCCATTCCGCTGTCGCTGTCGGGCGCGCTTCTTGTGATGTACGCGCTCGGCGTCACCATTAACACGATGACGCTCGGGGGCCTCGCTATCGCAATCGGTGCGCTCGTGGACGACGCGATCATCGACGTGGAGAACGTGTTTCGACGGTTGAAGGAGAATGCCCAACAACCGGAGAGCGAGCAGAAGGCCGTCCTGCAGGTGGTATACGAGGCGTCGATGGAGGTGCGCGGGCCCATCCTGAACGCGACGCTCATCATCAGTGTGGTGTTTGTGCCGCTCTTTTTCCTGTCGGGCGTCGAGGGGCGGTTGCTGCAGCCGCTGGGGCTGGCGTACATTGTCGCCATCCTGGCGTCGCTCGTCGTGGCGGTGACGGTCACGCCGGTGCTCTGCTACTTCCTGTTGCCGAGCGCCCCCACCGTGCAGGAAGGCGAAGATACGTGGCTCGTTGAGCGCCTGCACCGCGCCTACCGGGCGACGCTGGACTGGGTGCTTGGGCACTCGTCCGTCGTCCTCGGTGGCGCGGCACTCCTCATTGCCGCCACGCTGGCCACCGTTCCGTTCTTGGGACGCGGCTTTCTGCCGGACTTTCAGGAGGGAACCCTCGTCCTCAGTGCCGTCACGGCCCCCGGCATGAGCCTCCCGGCCTCCAGTGAGATCGGACGGCAGATCGAGACGCGCCTCCTGGAGCACCCGGCGGTCGTGTCCACCTCCCGCCGCACCGGCCGCGCGGAGCTCAGCGAACACGCCCAGGGTGCCAACAGCTCCGAGATCGACGTGCAACTCGACCTGTCGGGCACCTCGATGGCCGACGTGCAGGCCGACGTCCGCAGTGCGCTGTCGGGCATTCCCGGCACGAACATCACGATTGGCCAGCCCATCGGGCACCGCATCGACCACATGCTCTCGGGCACGCGGACGGCAATCGCGCTCAAGATCTTCGGCCCGGATCTCTACCGCCTCCGTGCCCTCGCCGACCAGGTACGTGCCGCCATCGACGAGACGCCCGGCCTCGTCGACCTCTCCGTCGCCCGCCAGGCCGACGTCCCCCAGCTTCGCGTCTACCCGGACCGGCAAAAAATGGGCACGTACGGCGTTACGCCGGGCCGACTGGCCCACGCCGTGGAGGCCATGATCGGGGGCGAGACGGTGTCGCAGGTGCGGGAGGGGCAGCAGACGTTCGCCCTCACGGTCCGCCTCGATTCTGCCCAGCGCACCGGAGCGGAGTCCATTCGCGACGTGCTCATCGACACGCCCGCCGGCCCCAAGGTGCCGCTCTCGCGCCTGGCCACTGTGCAGCACGAGCGCGGGCCCAACACGATCAGCCGTGAGGACGTGCAGCGAAAGATCGTGGTCTCGGCCAACACGAGCGGGCGGGACGTGGGCAGCGTCATCGCCGACGTGCGGGAGCGCATCGACGCGCAGGTTGAAATGCCGGACGGGTACTACGTCGAGTACGGCGGACAGTACGAAAGCGCGCAGTCGGCGACCCGCACGATTGCCCTGCTCTCCGTCGTGGCCTTTATGATCGTGTTTTTGCTCCTCTACCAGGAGTTTGGAAGTGCCCGGGCGGCGGGGCTCGTGCTGGTGAACCTGCCGCTGGCGCTTACGGGGGGCGTGGCGGCCCTGCTCCTCTTTCTGGGGGGGACACTCGACCTCGCGGCACTGGTCGGTTTCGTCACGCTGTTCGGGATTGCCGTGCGGAACGGCATTCTCCTCGTCAGTCACTACATCCATCTGCTGCGGGAGGGGAAGCCCCTGCGCGACGCAATCGTACAGGGCTCGATGGAGCGGCTCAATCCCATCCTGATGACGGCCCTCACGGCGGGCCTCGCGCTCATCCCGCTCGCCCTCGGCGGCGGGGAGCCGGGCAAGGAGATTCAAACGCCCCTCGCGATTGTCACGATCGGTGGGCTTCTCACGTCCACCCTGCTCAACATGGTCGTCGTGCCCGTTCTCTTCGACCGGTTCGGCGACGCGGATTGGCTCCGACGAGAACAAGCCGACGAGCTCACTGCCTGAGTGGCTGGTCGCAATCCATTGTTGCCGTCCAGAGGCTGCCCCCGTCGACTGAATGCGCGCCTGCCGGACCCATTGCCGGCCGACCCCTCGTACTGGTGACGTGAGAGGCGGAACGGAGGCACAGAAGGTCATCGTTAACGTAATAGTTCCTCGACACAACCCCCGTTTTTGCTCCACGTCGGGGGCTTACCCCTCATCCGCGTCGTCCGTCGTCTCCTCACCGCCAAACGTCTGCATGACCCGCGTGGCGATCTCGGTCGATCGTTCGATGCTTCCCTCGGACGAGTCGGTCGGCTCACCGTCGTCGTCGGATTCGCCCCGATCGCGAAAGAGGAGGGGATTGGTCGACGTGGTGTTATCCTCCACGCGCTTCAGGTGGTGTTTCAGGCCCTCGTTCAGGGTCGAGGGGAGAGAGAATTTTTGCTTCCCCTCCCCTTCGCTCGAAAGGATGACCGTCGCCTCGTCGAGGTGCACGTCTTTGCGCCGCATTTTCAGGGCCTGGCTGAGCCGCACGTCGCAGCGCAGCAGAATTTTGGCAAAGAGGCTTTGCGTGGACCGCGGAATCGAGCTAGCCTCCTCGTCCTCCGCCCCCTCGTCTTCTTGACGCTTTTTGTGAACGTCGGTGATGTAAAACATGATGCCGTCGAGGGCCCGGTCCCGCTCAGGGGTCGACACGTTGGGGTGGTCGTCCAGGAAATCCATGAAGTCCGATACGCTGCTCATCCACAGCCAGGGAACGCCCTTTTCCTGGCAGTACCGTCGAAAGCAAACGGTCCACACCCCATAGGTTTGGGCTAGCTTCTTGTTGATGCGATGCCGGGGGGCGGTCTGGCGGATGGAGTCAAGAATCTCGAGTTCCTCCTCGTCGAGCGCAACGGTCTCCTTTTCGGGGCTGTCCTCGGTCGAAATGGGCATAAGGTCGGGCGAGTCGAACCGGGGGTAATTGACGTGCGAGCGCCAGAAAGCCGCGACGTGGGCCTTTTCTCTATGCCGGAGTGGAGAGGTGGGATCGTCCAGCACGAAGAAAAGGAACGTCCCGTTTTCCCTTCATATGCAGTTTCACCGAGCAGGGTTCTGTAATAGATGTCCCGGAGGCGGGCGTTCGCTATTCATTGAGCCATCCGGCCAGCTTGCGGGCCACGATCCGGGGCGTAAATCGAATCGCGAAGGCGCCGATCTTATTGGGCCATCCCGGCACGACGAGGGCCTGTCCCCGCCGAAAGCCGTCGTACCCGGCCTGGGCAACTGCTTCGGCCGACATCGTTGCGCCCAACTCGAACAGGGTGGCGTCGTTCATCTCCGCGCGGTCCGAGAAGGCCGTGCGGGTGGGGCCCGGCGCCAGGCAGGTCACCGTGACGTCGGCGTCGGCCACCTCCTCGTAGAGGCCGTCGCTGAAGGACAGCACGTACGCCTTGGTCGCGTAATAGACGCTCATGTGCGGGCCGGGCTGGAAGCCCGCCGTGGAGGCGACGTTGAGGACGCCGCCGGACTCCCGCTCCAGCATGCCGGGGAGCAGCCAGTGCGTCAGGTGGGTGAGGGCCGTCACGTTCACCCGAATCATGTTGACCTGCTGCTGGCCATCGAGCTCGGTGAAGGACCCACGGGCCCCAAAGCCGGCGTTGTTGACCAGCACGTCGACCGTCAGGTCGCGCTCCTGAAGCTCCTCTGCAATCTCGTCGGCGACGCCGGGCACGCTCAGATCGGCGGGCAAGACGTGCGCCGCCACGTCGTACGTTGCTTCAATGTCGTCGGCCAGCTCGTGCAGCGTGTCTTCGCTGCGTGCCAGCAGGACGCAGTCGCTTCCGGCCGTTGCGAATTCATGCACGAATGCGCGGCCGATCCCCGAGGAGGCGCCGGTGATGAGGGTGGTTTCCGGAGCAGTGGGAGGGCTCGGCATGAATAGGACGGGCCAGTTGGACGGAGATGACAGGAATGGACCGTACCGAAGGGAGGGAGCGTGGATCCGCACCACGGCCGGTCCCTCTCGGGTATGAACGTCAGCCGAGAATGGCCGACCTCCGAAACACCACCTCTGCCCTTCCGTCGGACAGGCGCAACTGGCTTTGCCTTTTCCATCGATTCCCCTTTCCCCCATGGCCGATCATCCACAATGGGACGCGCCCCCCGACATGCAAATTGACACGGACGCCGTCTACGAGGCGACCATCGAGACGAGCAAAGGCACCATCGAGGCCGAGCTGTACCCCGAGCATGCGCCCCGCACGGTCAACAACTTCGCCTTCCTCGCCGACGAAGGATTCTACGACGAAACCCCCTTCCATCGCGTCATTGAGGGCTTCATGGTGCAGGGCGGCGACCCCACGGGCACGGGCCGCGGCGGCCCCGGCTACCAGTTCGACGACGAGATTGAGGGCAACCCGCTCACCCACGAGACCGGCGTCCTCTCGATGGCCAATTCCGGCCCCAATACGAACGGTAGCCAGTTCTTCATCACGCGCGCCCCGCAGTCGCACCTCGACGGCAAGCACACCGTCTTCGGCGACGTGACCGACGGCCAGGACGTAGTCGACGCCATTGAGGAGAACGACACCCTGCGGAGCATAACCGTGGAAAAACAGTAGACGGAGTCCGCTCAACCTTGGTCCGATTTGGCCGAAGCGGATCCAGCAAGGCACGTAGGGAGAGTCGGCGCGTTGCTCGGATGCATCCCTGCCCCCTCTCACTGATTTCTGGCGCGGCTTGGTTGGCCAGGCTGCCCCGAAACGACGCGTTCACTGAGGGTAAGTAAACACGTTCCCCGCTCGACTTGGCATGTCCCGCTTCCTAAACGCCCGTACTGCGCTCTTCGTGCTGGTGGGGCTCACCGCCATCTTGGCGCTCGTGCGGTTCTTCGAGCAGAGCCCAATCCTTGGCACGACCGCTACCATGGTGGTGGTGGGCACGGCGTTCGCAGGGGGCGGCATGTACCTCGAGGAGGCGTACGAGGGCAATCCGCAGCGCGAGCAGGTAGCCACGAAAGTCCGGGCCATCGGCTTCATTCTCATCGGGCTCGGGACCCTCTTCGGCGCGCTGATGCTGCTTCTGTAAGTGCCCCCGACCCTCCTGCCGCGTCAGCCGCGACCAGACGACAGGG
Organism: uncultured Salinivenus sp.; assembly: GCA_964612165.1. GTDB lineage: Bacteria > Bacteroidota > Rhodothermia > Rhodothermales > Salinibacteraceae > Salinibacter. Next base: position 3,024 of record CAZTDC010000097.1, on the reverse strand, counting down.
GTAGGCCCATTTGGCGGGTGCTGCGTCACACGTCCAATACTTGATTCCGTCATGGAAAAACCGGCAGTCCCCGAGCGCTTCTCCGACGATCGGTTCTACGCGAAGGAGAAACTGTTCTCCTTCGTCCACTCCAAGTTCTACATCTACGGGCCGGATGAGACGACCCTCCGGTTCTTCGTCAAACAGAAGGGCTTCAAACTCAAGGAGGCCATCACCGTCTACGGCGAGGAGGAGATGGAGACCGCGCACCTGAAGATTCAGGCCCGCGATGTCCTCGATTTTTCGGGAACGTACGACGTCGAGACGCCGGACGGCGAGCAGGTGGGGGCCCTCCGACGGAAGGGGGCAAAAAGCCTCTTCCGCGACGAGTGGGACATTCTGAACCCTGACGACCAGGTGCTTGGCACGATCCAGGAAGATTCAACCGCTCTGGCCCTGCTCCGGCGCGTGTTCAGCACCCTGATCCCTCAAACCTACCACGTTACCGTCAAGGGCCAGACGGTGGGCACGCTGTCACAGCGGTTCTGGCCGTTCAGTCCCCGGTTCGACGTCGATTTTTCGGCCAACGAGGGGCACCTGGATCCTCGGCTCGCCGTCGCTACGATCGTGATCCTCCTCGCCATCGAAGGGCGACAGGAGGACTGAGGCAACACACCCCTGAGCCGGTTGCAAGAGATACCCCCGTCACGACGCGTGCCGGCGCCGTCGGCGCCACGGGCTCGTTCCGGCCTGTCCGTCGCCCGACGTGATCGTGGGCGCCTCCTCTTCCTGCGTCCGGGCGTAGTAGAGCGTCGCCGCCAGGGCTGCCAGCTCGTCGCGCTCGGGGTCCTCAAGCTCGAGGGCCGACGGGTCGAACTCCTGATCGACGAAATGGGTCGTGAAGTCTCCCTCCCGGAATCCGTCGTGCTGCATGGCGAAGCGGCAGAAGGGAATCGTCGTCGACATGCCCGCCACCTCGTACTCGTCGAGTGCCCGGATCATGCGGTCGATGGCCATGGTGCGGTCGCGGCCCCACGTCGTGAGCTTCGAGATCATGGGATCGTAGTGGATGAGGACCTCGCCGCCCTCCTCCACCCCGGCGTCCACCCGCACACCGAAGCCGGAGGGGGGCGCGTGCCGCTTTAGCGAACCGGGATCGGGCAGGAAATTCGACGCGGGATCTTCGGCGTAGACGCGGCCCTCAACGGCATGCCCGTTGATCGACAGGTCGTCGGTCGTGTAGCCGAGTTCTTCGCCCTTTGCCACGCGCAGCTGCTCGGCCACCAGGTCGACCCCCGTGATCCACTCCGTCACCGGGTGCTCCACCTGCAGGCGCGTGTTCATCTCCATGAAGTAGTAGTTCAGGTCCTTGTCCACCAGGAATTCGACCGTTCCGGCGTTCCGGTAGCCGCACGACTCGGCCGCGGCCACCGCCGCCTCGCCCATCTCCCGGCGCACCTCGGGCGTGAGCACCGACGACGGCGCCTCCTCGATCACCTTCTGGTGGCGGCGCTGGATGGAGCACTCCCGCTCGAAGAGGTGGATCGTGTTGCCGTGGTGGTCAGCTAGGATCTGAAATTCGATGTGTCGGGGCTCTTCGATGTACTTCTCAATAAAGACGCGGCCGTCGCCGAACGAGGATTCGGCCTCGCCCTGGGCCCGGTCCATGGCCCCGGCAAAGTTTTCGGGCTCGTGGACGATGCGCATGCCCTTGCCGCCCCCGCCGGCCGCTGCTTTAATGAGGACCGGATAGCCAATCTCGTCGGCAATGTCCTCGCCCTCCTCGGTGCTTTCCACGGCGTCGGTGGTGCCGGGGGCCATCGGCACGCCGGCCTCCTCCATGAGCGTGCGGGCGGCAGTCTTGTCGCCCATCGCCCGGATGGCCTTCGGCGGCGGCCCCACGAAGTGCACGTCCGCCTCCGCGCAGGCCTCGGCGAAGTCGGCGTTCTCCGAGAGGAAGCCGTAGCCGGGATGGATGGCGTCGGCCCCGCTGCGGTGCGCGACGTCGAGGATTTTCTCCTGGTCGAGGTAGGACTGGTTGGCCTCGGCGGGCCCGATGTGGTAGGCCTCATCGGCCAGCCGAACGTGGGGGGCCGACCGGTCAGGGTCGCTGTAGACGGCGACCGTTTCGAGCCCGCGTTCGTGACAGGTGCGCAGGACGCGGACCGCAATTTCGCCGCGATTGGCAACGAGCACCTTCTGGATCGGACGTGTTGACACTGGGGAGTCCGTCATTTCGTCTGAGCGTGTGTGATGGCATGAAATATGTGAAGAGGAGGATACGCCAGTGCTGGTGGTAAAAGACCACATTTGGCGACAACGAAGGAAGCCGTCGTGCCCGACCCTGTCAAAAGTGACAGGATGGCGGTTTCGTCGTGCGCTAGACTGTACTCACAGTAGGTGCCGCACCCTATGCCGCAAACGAAAGACCTGTACGAGGTTCTCGGCGTCGACGAAGACGCGAGCCAGGGAGAAATTAAAAAAGCGTACCGCAAGCTCGCACGCAAGCACCACCCGGACCGCAACCCCGACGACCCGAACGCTGAGGAGAAGTTCAAGAAGATTCAGAAGGCGTACGCGATTCTCTCGGACGAAGAGAAGCGCCAAAAGTACGATGCCCAGCGCCGCTTTGGCGGCGGAGGGGGCGGCTTCGGTGGCGGTCGCGGGGCCTGGGGCCAGTCCGCCGGCGGGGGGCCCGAGGTTCACTTCGAGCAGGGCGGCAGTTTCGACGATGTCTTCGGCGGCCGCGGGGGCCTCGGCGACATCTTCGAGAGCTTCTTCGGCGGCGGAGCCGGGGGGAGCGCACGAGGCCGCGACCCGTTCAGCCAGCAACGGGGACAGCAGCGAGGTCAGCGCCGCCGGCAGCAGTCAGGACGGGACATTGAGACGAAACTGCGCCTCTCGTTCCAGGAGGCCCTGGCGGGAGGACGCAAGAAGGTGGAGCTGCCGACGGGAGAGTCAATTCGGCTCAAGATTCCGAAGGGCGTGCACGACGGCACCAAGATCCGGCTGCGCGATCGCGGACAGGCCGGGCCGCGGGGGCAA
>CAZTDC010000096.1:0-9754 GCA_964612165.1 uncultured Salinivenus sp. | reverse complement strand
TCGTACACGTTCGTCGCGTGCTTGCGGACCGTGCTTTTGGAAATGCCGAGCGAGTCTGCAATTTCCTCGTTCGAGTGCCCCTGGGCCATGAGCTTGAGAATGTCCATTTCCCGCTCCGTGAGACCGGGCGCGGAGCCCGTTTGGGACGCCGGCTCGACGAACCAACGCACATCGCCCCGGGCGACGGCACGAACGGCCTCGACAATCAACTCGGGCGCATTTTCCTTGGTTAGGTACCCGGAGGCGCCGCCTTCGAGCAACCCCTGCACGTACTCCTGGTCGTCGTAGGAGGACAGGGCAAGGAGACGAACCGGATGCCCCTGCTGCTGAAGCTGCTGCGCGACCTCGACCCCAGAGAGCTCGGGCATCTCCACGTCCAGCAGCAGCACGTCGGGCTGCTTGTCCTCGACCTGTTGGAGCGCCTCCGTTCCACTTGCGGCTTCACCAACCACGTCGATGTCGTCAGCCTGCTCGAGCATGTCGCGAATGCCGGACCGCACGACGGGATGGTCGTCCGCAATCACGACGCGAACAACGGGCATGGATCTAGAGGAATCGACGAGAAGCCAATCGGAGGAGGGTTTTCGAACCGCAGGGATTAAGCCGGGACGGGGGTAGCGGAATCGGCCCGGTCGGCCGTCGAAGCGTCCATCGCACTCCGGAGTCGGACCTGCGTTCCATCGCCGCGAGCCGAGTCGATCTCGATCCGTGCGCCGATGGCCTCTGCTCGTTCTCGCATGCCGAGCAAGCCGTAGTGATCCTCCTCGGCGAGGGCGTGCCAGTCGTCGGGTAGGACGAAGCCTTCTCCATCGTCCTGAATGTCAAGTTCTAACGTCTTTTCGTCGCATTTGAGCCGAACCTGGATGCAGTCTGCCTGCCCGTGCTGCGCCGCGTTGTTCATGGCCTCCTGGGCGATGCGAAAGACCGGAAGGGCATGGTCGTCGGAGACCGACTGGCATTCCTCGGGGAGGTTCAGTTCGATTGTCAGGTCCGCGTGGCGGTCGCGGAGCCGATCGGCGTGGGAGCGGAGGGCGGCGGCTAGGCCAAAGCGCTGAAGGGCTGGGGGGTGAAGATCGGCACTCATGGCACGGAGCTCGCCGGTCACCCGCATCAGTTCGTCTTCTACCCCTTCGAATTGGTCGTCGGAGGAGCCGGAAAGGGCCTTGATCTGCATGTGGAGGCCGTGGAGGTCCTGGACGGGGCCGTCGTGGATCTCCTGGGCGAGGCGCTCTCGTTCTTTCTCCCGTCCCTCGGCCAGATGGCGCCGCGACCGAACGAGCGCTTCACGCCGGCGCCGCTCCTTGGACAGCCGCCACCAGAGCCACCCCGAGAGGCCCCCGCCCACCACAATCACGAAAACCAGAGTGCCCAGCATGTACAGGTTGAACCGCTGGGTGAACCTCAGCACGAGGGATTGATCTTCGTATCCGAACGCCACGTATTCTCCCTCCTTCTCGGGAGACAAGACGTGCTTTTCGGCTCGCTCGTGAATTGCGTCAAGGGTTGTGGCCGGAAGGTCGATGAATGAATCCCTCGATTTATTCTGCCAGACTCGGACCGTAGTGTCCCTGTAGATTCGATACGGATGGAGAGGGCCATTCGGTTTGTGGAATACAGCCCCCTCAGCGGCGACGTCCGCTTCGAGAGAATCTTGCGCTTGTGCCGCACTCGACCGGAGGCCACCAACAAAGCCAACGACCAGCACGGCAAGGAACATTATGCGAATGACTCCTCTCTCCGACGGTCGTTGAGTCCCTTGTTTCCTCCGAGTAGGAAGTCCACGGTCTCCCAGAGACGTGAAGTCGCTTCGGTCTGGACACGTTGCAGATGATCGGAAGGACATAACATCTGGAGAGAAGAGGGAAGAGTGGGAGCACTGATATGAGAATAAGAAGAAGGCATGGAGGGAACCAAGGCGAAAGACAGATAGGAACGATGAACAGTTTGTACCCTCCCCCAACGGTCCGACACCCCGTCTACCACGATCCGACACCCTGCCTACCACGATCCGGGTACGGAAAACTACACCGTTTCTCTGATTCGAACAAAAATTTGAAGGTCTATCTTTCGGGTGGGAGGAGAAACGACTCTCCTGAGACGAAAGCTGCGACGCAATCATTCCCAATCGAAAGATTGAACGATGACCCTCTATCCCACCGGTAGTTTTTCGTTTTATACGCTGCGCAATTCGTTCTCTATCATTTCTGCCTTTGTGATTCTCGGAATACTCGGCGGATGTGATACCACCGATATTTCTTCCCATTCTCCGGATAACGGGCCCGACGTGTCCGGCGAGCTTCAGGTGGACGCCGAGTCCGTCGAGCGGATCGATCTTCAATTTGAACCGGTCTCCCTCTCTCCGGGAGAAACCTTCTCGATTGGGTTGATCGACAATAAGCACGACCAACCTGCCCCCCGCATCATCCACGAAGGGATCGCTGGGGGAGCCCAGTCACTCAAGGCTCATTTCGCTTTCCTTTCTCCAACCGGAGTGACGGTCCGGTGCCGCAACGAGATGACGGGTACGGCGCGAACGATGGCGACGGTTGATCCCGCCGTGTTTGACGTTGAGGGAGGCCTCCGGCCCGTGGCGACGGCCGACGATGATCCGGATTCGTACCACTATATCGATGATGGAGACGATGTTGTCGTCGAGGTCGACTACGACGACGGATCGGATTCCACGAGTACGGCATCGGGAGGGTCGTTCGCCTTTCCCTCGTCGGATCAGGCGGTCCAGTGCACACACGTGTCCTTCGTCCTCAGCGGCGTGTCGACCGCTCTCTCGCCCGACGGCGTGCGGTTTGCCGGCGACGTGGGGGCGCCCGCCATTCACTCGAAAGAGGTGCAGTAGTACACACTTCGGCTCCGCCCGGGGACAGATGTCCGCCCGGGCGGGGGGCTTCGTTCACGATGGTTGCTGATTCACGAATCGTTTTGTTCTAGTATGTCCTTTTCTGTCGCCATTGCTGAGAGTAATGACGTCACCAGTTGGGGCGTGCGCTCGAGCGTCGAGCACCTCGGCGGGTCCGTCGTGGCCACCGCAGAGACGGGAATTGATACGCTCTCGATGGTGGAAACGTACAAACCCACCGTGTTAAGTCTGCGACTCGATTTTCCGCGGATTCACGGATTCGATGTTCTGGAGTACCTTCAGGAGCGCACGGCCGCCGTCGAGGTTGTGGTACTCACCGTCCAGGATGAGGAGTCGTACGTGCGCACCGCGTTCGAACGGGGAGCCACCGCCTACGTGCTCAAGCAGGATCCGCTGATGGAGGTGCGCGAGGCCTTCCGGGCGGCGGCAGAGGGAGAGTACTATCTCAGCGATACACTGCCGGATGCGTGGATGGAGGCTGCGGGGGCTGAGATCTCAGAGGCGAGAATGCAGTGCCGCTCCCTCACGACGCGGCAGCGCCAGGTGCTAAAGCTGACGGCGGAAGGGCACACGAGCGAGGAGGTGGGGGAGAAGCTCGACCTCAGTGGCCGAACCGTTGAGCGGCACCGACGGGTCGTCAGAGAGAAGCTGGGGCTTCGCAACGTGACGGAGATGACCCGATACGCGGTGCACGTGGGGCTCTACTCCACCCCTGGCACCGACTGGGTCCGTCGTGCCGGTGGGGAGTAAGTGCCTCCACGGCGTCGAGTCGTGCATCCGACTCGGGGGACTCCCGGGTACATGGCGCAAACCCGCTCTGCTTCCTCCTTCACGGGCAAAGAGGGATCCGGCTTCTGGTTGGAGAGCGTTTTTGCACAAAAGAGATCGGAGTGCCGGATCGAACGTGCGTCGGTGTGTCTAGGAGAGTGATCCCCTTCTGCTTACGCCGTAGACTGTATCTCCTATGCCCGACCTGTTTGACAACGCCTCTCGCGAGAACGAGAAAAAGTACGTTGCCGTCGCCGGCAACATTGGCGCCGGAAAAACGGCCCTGACGGACGTGATGGGTCAGTATTTCGACTGGAAAACGGTTTACGAAAAGGTGGACGAGAATCCGTACCTGACGGATTTCTATAACGACATGCGGCGATGGTCCTTCAACCTGCAGGTCTTTTTTCTCTCCCGCCGCTTCGAGCAATTGCAGAAGATCGAGGAGATGGAGCAATCGGTGGTACAGGACCGGTCGATCTACGAGGACGCAGAAATCTTTGCCCGAAACCTCTACGAAATGGGCCTGATGAGCGCCCGGGATTTCGAAAACTACACCAGCCTCTTCTCCATCATGACGGACTACCTCGAACCCCCGTCGCTCCTGGTGTACCTGCGGGCTTCGGTTCCCACCCTCGTCGACCAGATTCAGGAGCGCGGGCGCGAGTACGAGTCGACCATCCGGATCGACTACCTGGAGCGCCTGCAGGGCCACTACGAAGACTGGATTTCGGACTACGATCGAGGGCCCAAGCTCATCATCGACATCGATGAACTCGACTTCGTTCACGAAGAGGAGGATCGACGCACCGTCCTCAATCAGATCGAAAGTCGCCTCTTCGGACTGTTTCCCGACGAATAAGCGCGGGCTCGCAACAAACGGTCCCCCTCGCCGCTTCATTGGGAGATGCACGACCCGGCTGGACCGAGACCGATCAGACGCGACGCGATCATGCATGCATCGTTTGGGGACGTAGAAGCGCCCGCCTGCGTCCCCGCGGTTCTCCTCGTCGTCGCGTTGTCGCTTGCGATGGCATGGCCGGCGCGAGGGCAGGCGGATACGACCGATGCGGCCCCGTCCGACACGACGGAGCCCGCTGCGGATTCCCTTCGGGCCGTTCCCGACACGGCCGCCGCTCCTACGGATACGACGCGTCTCGACACCACAGGCACTACTCGCCCAGGTCGGGGGCCCCGGCAGCAGGCCGACCGGCAGGAGGTTCCCCCCAACCCGCGCCGGTTTCCCGACCCTCTCTACGGCCGCCCGCCGGTCGACTCCCTTCCGGCGATCACCCCACACGTCGGGTTCGAACACCTGCTTGCCCAACAGCGCCACAGTTTTTTCTACGACCTCGGCGAGGTGGGGTGGCCGCACGGCTGGGACGTGCGGGGACTGGGGCCGCACCGCTCGCGCCTCTGGATTGAGGGGCACCCCTACGACAGCCCACTTACGGGCCGCGCCCGGTTCGATCTCGTGCCCCCCTCTTTTCTTAAGCGTCCGGGCGTCGGGGTGGACCCGGGTGGGTCGGCCGTGGGCGTTCACGCCTCCTGGCGGGACTACGACCAAACTCGCCCGGTCACGGAGCTGCGGTACCGGCGGAGCAGCGGCGGCCTGAATGCGATTGAGGTGGGGCACTCCCAGAAGCATCGGCTGTCCCTGCTGGGATCGCCGGGCATTTTCCAGATCACGGTGGGGTACGGAGGGCGAGAGGGCACGGGCGTCTACAGCGGGAGTGATCTCCGTCGCGAGCGGCGGCTCTGGGGGCGCCTTCGATACCAGCGCGACGAGTGGGCGGTGGAGCTGAGTGACTTGTCGTCCCGCCACCGGATCGGTGCGCATAGCGGCGTGGTTCCGTCCGCCGGGGCGCCGTTCAACACCATCTACGTGCTCCCAAGCTGCGAAGACTGCAGTGTGAAACCAAGCGCGCGCCGAAACACGTTTCGGAACGATTTGACGGCCCGCTTCCGAGGGCCTCTTCTCCCCACCGTCGACACCCCCACTGAGCTCTCGGCCACCTGGACCTCAAACACCTTCGACTTCAAGACGAGCGGAGACACGACGTGGACCACCAAGCTCAACGGGGGACACGGGAGCGTCCGGCAGTCCCTGCGGGTTGGGCGTCATCGCCTCACGCTCGGGGTCCGGGGCAGTCTATGGGGGGTGGCGCGGACCAACGTGGCCGAGGTCGGGGGGCGCCGGTGGTCGGCACACGCCTTCGGGCGCGATTCCCTTCGCCTCGGCGGCACCCGCCTGGTGCTCGATGCGGGCTGGCACGCCACGTCGGATCAGCAGTATCCGTCCGGACGCGTTCGGCTGGACCAGTCGGTCGGCCCGTTGGACGTCCGGGCGTCGGCCACCGTCACGGGCCAGCGCGCCTCCTGGTACGAGACCGACGGCTTTTCGGGGCTCGTGCGGCCGCTGCCGCGCTCGCCCTCGACCCTCTTCGGGCGCGTCGTCGAGGGCCAGGCGGGGCTTACGTACACGCAGGGGCCTCTCGACCTTCGAGTCGATGGCTTCGCTCACCAGATCCGGAATGCCCTCGACCTCTACGCCGTCGAGCCGCCCAGCACACAGCGGGTTGCGTCTACGGATACCGCCGTGGCTCGCCGGACCTCGGCGCCGATGCGGCGGGCCGGGGCCACCGTGTCAATGGGATGGCGGCGCGACGCCTCGCGCGGGCTCTACCTGTCGGGCCGGGCAACGGCTCTCTCGACCCTCAACGCCGGGGCGTCGTCCCTGCACACGCGCCTCGCCCGCACCCTGCCCACGGTGTACGGGCGGGGGCGGATCGGGGCCCGCTTTGTCTTCTTTGTCGACCTCGTGACGGACCTCTACGTGGAGGCGCGCGGATGGACGTCGATGAACAGCCGCTGGTTTCACCCCCCAACGGGTCGGCTTGTGGTGCCGCCCGCCACCAATCCCATTCCGTCCCGCGAAGGCTTTGTCCCGGGGCCGAACGGCACGATCGACATCCACGCCGAGCTGAAGCTGCGGGGGGCTACCCTCTTCTTTGCCCTCGAGAACGCACATGTCTCCTTTGCCCAACCCGGGACCGTCGAACGACAGGCGACCCTGCAGCAGGGAGCGTTCGTGGTGCCCGTCTATCCGCTTCCGGCCCGGCACTTTCGATTTGGTGTGCATTGGCCGATCTTTGATTGACCGGCCTTCTGGAAGGAGCTCGACAAGCTGTGCTGATTTCTCCGCTGGTGTTGAGCAACGCGGCGCTCTGGGCGAGACATGACGACTGCGGACCGGTCGAAAAGCATAGATTTGCAGCCGCGAATCACCCGTGCTCGTGGACGGGTACAAGAGGCTCCGCCGGATAATCGGCGACGTCAGTTGTTGGACTCGTTCGTGCAAACATGGCTCGCGGCGTCACGCACTTCATTCCGTCGAAAGCGGAGCTTGCGGAGGGGATACAATATTACCTCCGGGGGCTCTATCGCGAGCTTACGGCGAAGAACGTCTTCCTCTGGGCGCAGGCCATTGCCTTCAAGGTGCTCGTCACCATTGTGCCTATCGTCATTTTGGGAACAGGGATCCTGGGGCGCATCCTGAAGGGGAAAGATGCCTTCGCTACGGTCGAGCGCTTCATTCGAGGCCTGCTGCCGCCCAGCCAGAGCAATGAGTTGATTACGTTTCTCGGACAGGTGCAGGAAGCCAGTGGCACCATCGTGGGGCTGGGGGGCATCGGGCTGTTCCTGTCGGCCGTGTCACTGTTTATCACGCTCCGGATTGCCGTCAGCAACGCCTTCGAGCAAAACTGGCACCAGGAGCGGTCGTTGATTTGGGGATATGTGTTCGACGTGCGGATGGTGTTGCAGGTGGGGCTCCTGTTTCTCCTCACCGTGGGGGTGTCGGTCGTTTTCCCGTCCTTTGTCAACAACGTGGTGCTCAGTGACCTCGGGCAGAACGCGCACTGGCTCCAGTGGCTCTGGAATAAGACGTTTTCCATAACGGGCCTGCTTTTGCCCCTCCTCATCACCACGGCCATGTTTTTTCAGCTCTACTACCTCGTCCCCCAGCCGCATCCCCGCAAGCGAAGTGCGCTCTCCGGCGCCATCATCGCGGGCATTCTCTGGGAGGCCACCAAGCAGGCCTTTACGTACTACGCCACCTACGTGGGCCAATTCGACCAGTACCAGACGGGGGCCGAGGGTCTCAGCGCGCTGGGCAACACGTTTGGGCTCATCATCGCCTTCGTGTTCTGGGTCTACTTTTCGAGCATTGTGCTCATGCTGGGGGCCGTCATTGCCTCGCTCCACGAGCACAGGCACGTTGCGGCGGGCCATCTTCCTGGCGACGAGCCTCCGCCCGAGGCGCTTCCGATTACGGAGGAGCCCCCGGCCGAGCCCTCCCCGGCGCACGATCCGCCGGATGCCTCGGAGGACGGGGCCACCGCTGACGTGCCCGAGGATCGTCCCCAGCCCGATCCCTCCTCATGAGTGAGAGCTGATACTCCAAGTGCGGGGGGGGGGACCGCAGGTTCGCTGTTTTCTCTTTTCTCCTCCGTTGCGATGCACCTGACGACGGACTCGCTCACGAAGCGCTACGATGACTTCGAACTGTCCATTCCCGACCTCGAAATCGAGTCCGGCACGGCCTTCGGCCTCGTCGGCAACAACGGAGCGGGCAAGACCACTTTTCTCCGGTTCATCCTCGACCTGATCCGCGTCGACGACGGGGCGGTGCACCTGGACGGCGACGGGGGCGACACGTTCAACTGAAGAGCACACCTGCCTTGTGGCGCTGTTTGGTACGTGTAGCTTGGGAGGATTTGCCTACGGGCAGCGCCACGCTGTAGCGGAGCGCTTTCGAGACATGGATTGAAGAATTCCTAGGACCGCATCGACCGGGGAAGTATGGCCCGCTCCAACCCTTCAAAGAGTGCCAGTGCGATAATCGTCAGCACGCCCGCCGGCACGGTGCCCTCCAGGATGAGGGCCGGATGCCGGTGAGGATGGGCTGGCCGTAGCCCCCCGCGCCGATAAGGGCCCCGAGCGTGGCCGCACCGATGTTGATGACGGCGGCAATCTTGATGCCCGCCAAGATCGACCGGGCCGCCAGCGGCAGCTCCACGCGCCACAGCTTGGCCCCCGCCGAGAGGCCCAACGCCGTGGCCGACTCCATCAGCGGCCCCGAAAGGTCCTTCAGTCCGGTGTAGGTGGTCCACACGATGGGCAACAAACTGTAGAGAAACAGCGCCACGACGGCGGGCACGCGGCCCAGCCCCAGCGGCGGCACCATCATCGCCAGCAGGGCGAGGGCGGGAATGGTGTAGATAATGCCCACGACGAGCAGGATGCCGGGGCCGAGGATGCGCCGCTTCGCGGCGATGATGCCCAGGGGAATGCCGAAGAGGATGGCGAGGCCGAGCGAAAGGCCGACCAGCACGAGGTGGTCGGCCGTGTAGCGCCGCAGCCGTTCCCAGCGCGTGTCTGAATCGGCGGTGGCGTTGAGGCCAAGGGACTGATTAACGAAGTCGGCCGCCACCTGACCCTCATCCGTTTGGTCAATCTTGGACCGGGCGTTGAGCTGCTGCATCGTGTCGGCCGGTATCTGGCCTTCTAGGCGCCTGAGGGCCGTAACGGCGGCGGGGGCCCGCGTCGTGAGGTCGCGGCGGTAGAGGAAGATCGCTTCGTAGGCCGGAAAGTGGTCTTTCGTGTCTCGCAGGACGCGGAGGTCGTAGCGCTCGATCTCGGCGTCGGTGGAGTAGAGGTCGATCACGTCGATCTGCCCGTTTTCGAGACCCCGATAGGCGAGGTCGTGGTCCAGCCCGCGGGCCGACTGCGACAGGTTGTAGGCGCGCCGCAGCGAGGGCCAGCCGTCGGACCGGTCCATGAACTCGTTCGTGAAGCCGAGCCGGAGGTCGGGATGCTCGCGCAGGTCGCCGATCGTTTTGATGTCGAGCGAGTCGGCGTGGTCGGCGCGCATGCCGAGCGCGTAAGTGTTGTTGAAGCCGAGGGGCGCGGTCATGCCAATGCCGTACTCGGCCAGCACGGCACGGAGGCTGTCGGGGTGGTTGGGGAGGGACCGATCAGCGAGGATTTCCTGCCGGAGCGTGCCGGTGTACTCGGGATAGGCGTCGATGTCGCCGCGGACGAGGGCCT
>CAZTDC010000095.1:0-9861 GCA_964612165.1 uncultured Salinivenus sp. | reverse complement strand
CGTGATGGCAGAATTTGTGTGATGCCGTCGCTCAAAAACTGCTTTGACCCCTGGTGGGCTTCGATCGGTGCGTGAGGTTCAGCCTATTCTCCGATTCCGTACTCGAAATCAGCGGAAGAACCCCCTTCACACCCGAAGTTGACTGGGCATCAAAACAGACTCGTAGTCGAGCGGTGTGCGTCGGCAATTGAAAATAAGCAATCGCGAGAACGCACGTGTTACGGACTCAAATAAGATGGGGGAACAAGCCGGATGTTCACCCCAAGACGATCATTTCGCTCAGAATTTATTCTAGCCGGTTGAATCATCGTCCTTGAGCTTGCGGAGCTCGTCCCAGCGCGGGTCGATAGGTTCCTCCTCCTCTTCCTCCGGGGCCCCAAACTCCCGATCAATCGGTTCCTCTTCGGCTCCAGGGGCGATCCGGCGCTGCGGAAGGGCGAGAAGCAGCGTGTCTCGCACGACGTCGGTTAGGTCGATCTCTTGATCGGAGGGGGTCAGGGGACGAACCTCTTCGAACTCGTCCCCCTCCTGCCCGACCATCGACGGCGGGCCAAAGAGCAGGCTGTAATGTCCCTCCACAGGTTCCTCGTAGGACTGGAGCGTGCGGTCACACGTAAGCGTTGCGGTCGCACATGCGTCGAGCTTCACCAGAATTCGGTCCCGATGGTACTGAAGCTCCGTTTCCACCTGAATGTCCGAAAACGACGTAGGATCAAGCTCCACCGCGCTCGCCGACGGCGAGAATTCGAAGTGGTGAATTCCTGAAGACAGTGAAGCAATGTCGATCGTAAGCATACCACCAGGCCTACCGTGTTCGAGGTCATCGTGGAGGAGGCATCCATTTTCTGAACGGGGGCCAGCCCGATCTTTTTCCTCAAGATCGGCATGCTCCGTCGTTTCCCATGATCGTTTCGAGCGAGAACGTTCGGGAAAGAACCACTCTCCGATAATGTGAGAGGTGTCTACGGGGTTCCGCCCAAGAGAAAACGACCGTCCGGAATCGACACTTCCTGATTGGGGAACTCCCGGTTCTGATCTGACGGTAAGAACGGCTGAACGACCTTGACGTTGCCGGGGGCAATGATTATCGTTTTGTATCCAACTGAGAGTCTGTTCGGGGATGGATACAAAGCCGATGCGAGTATAACAACTGGCAATCCCTGCGAGTAGTAGATGTAGGGGACAAGATATACGAACGGTGCCCACGTGAGGGGGGCAAGCGCTCTTGTTTTTAGCAGCGCGTGCCTCTGGTAGCAGCGGCACACCCGTGCACGATTCCCCGAGCAAACTCTGAATAGCATTACCTTTATCATCAGACGAGCGCGAGGAATTCTCTTCGAGCACTTGGGGCGACTTCGTCCTGCACGTCTCCGTGAATGAGAATATGAATCGAGAGAAGACGAGGAGGTCTACTTGCGAAAGCTGCTTGGGTAAGGAAGGAAGTGAAACCGAAATACGAGAGTCCTGAACGAGGCGAGATTGAGCGTGACCGGGGGAGATTTCTCCCGGTGTGGGAAGCCTGAAGGGACAACGGCAGTGGCAAAGTCATCAATGGTCACCACGCCGATGGCTCGTGACCAAGCGTCCACTTGTACGGCCGAGAGACTTTCACCAAACAGCTTCGCACACCTTGTGCGTCAGGGTGTGGATAACCTGTGAATAAGAGATTTCCTCACGGTAATTCTCCCTGAAAAAGCGAGAATTTGGGCGAGTCCACAGACGGATGCAACCTCTCTTTCTCTATAATCCGTTCTTGCTCAACAGGTTATGGAGCATTTAGGAGGATGTGGATAACTTGTTGATGATGGGGGGTTCCTCCAGAGAGCGTTTCTGGTGGGCTCGAGATTCGTCCTGTGGATAATTCTCAGATGGAATTCTCTTTATCGAGTTCACAGTTCATACTGTAGCATCCACGAGAAATCGAGGTTCTTACTGATCCGCGCAGATGCTTTTGGGCGGGTCGGTAGGCGGCAATTGACTCGTAGCAGTTAGAAACGTTGTTATCCTTCCTCCCCTCTCTACTTTCGACAGGTGGTTGCGCCGATTAAGGTTTGACGGACGTCCTCGGCTTCCTCTGTAGATGAATTTCGGCACTGTCCTCGACGGGACCAAGACGTGTACGGCCGCCTCCATCACCCACGTTGCCTGTATTGACACCCGCTGACGAGCGTACGGCGCTCGTCCGGCGACGGCCCAGCTCTGAATATGGAACAGTCTGCCGAACGCGTCTGGAACGAGTGTCTCGAGGTTATTCGGGACAACGTGAGCCAGCAGAGCTTCAACACATGGTTCGAGCCGCTGGAAGCAGAGTCCCTTCAAGAAGAGGACGACCTTCAGAAGCTGACCATCCAGCTTCCCAGCCGGTTCTACTACGAATGGTTGGAGGAGCACTACTTCTCACTCCTCCGAAAGACCATTACAAAGGTTCTAGGCTCCAACGGGCGCCTCTTCTACGACATCGTCATCGAACAGGACGACCCGGACGATCCCGAACAGGGGGCGTCGATGCAGCTTCCGGCGCGACGGATGGACGAAGACCCATCCGCTTCCGAGGGACCGCTTGATGAATCGGGGAATGCTGCCTCCTCCCTCGACGATGAAGTCGCCTCGTCCTCTCAGAAGGGGCCATCGTCTCCTCCCTCCTCGCCGGAGCAGGAAGGGGCGGGCCCAGTGCCTGCGTCCGGCGGCTCCCAGACCGGTGGCACTCCGGAGGAGATGGACGAGGATCCCCCTGTGCAAAATCCCTTTGCCATTCCGGGCATTCAGGAGAAGGAGATTGACAGCCAGCTCAATGAGAGCTACACGTTTGAGCGCTTCATCGAGGGGGACTGCAACCAGCTGGCGCGGAGCGCGGCGTGGGCCATCGCGCAGGAGCCGGGGGGCACAAGCTTCAACCCATACCTCGTGTACGGGGGAGTGGGTCTTGGCAAAACCCACCTCATCCAGGCGGTGGGCAACTACGTGACGGAGCACCGAGCGAACAAAACGGTGCTCTACGTGTCGAGCGAGCGGTTCACGACGGAGTTCGTGCAGTCGATTCAGCGGAACCGCATCAGCGAATTTTCGATGTTCTACCGCCAGGTCGACGTGCTGATCGTCGACGACGTGCAGTTCTTTAGCGGCAAGGAGAAGACCCAGGAAGAATTCTTCCACATCTTCAACGCCCTCCACCAGGCCGGCAAGCAGATCGTCCTCTCGGCCGACCGCCCGCCGCGCGAGATTGACGGCATCGAGGAGCGCCTGCTGTCTCGGTTCCAGTGGGGCCTCTCGGCCGACGTGCAGCCGCCCGGCCTCGAAACGCGCATCGCCATTCTCCAACGCAAGGCCGAGGACGACGGCATTGACCTCGACCAGGACGTGATCGAGTTCATTGCGCACAACGTAAAGAGCAACATCCGGGAGCTGGAGGGGGCCCTCATCCGTCTCCTTGCCCACGCCACCCTTCACCAGCGCGAGCTCGACCTTGCCCTCGCGAAGGAGGTGCTCCGTGATCTCGTAGAGGATGAGCAGGCCAACCTCACGATCGAAGAGATTCAGCGCATTGTGTGCGAGTACACGGGCATCGAAGAGGACCGAATGCGCGGCAAGACGCGCAAGCGGGAGGTGGTGCGCGCCCGTCAGATCGCCATGTACTTTTGCAAAAAGCTCACCCAAAACTCGCTCAAGACCATCGGCCTGCATTTCGGGGGACGCGACCATTCGACCGTCATTCACGCCAACAACACAGTCGAAGACCAGATGGAAACCGACGAGCAGTTCGAGAACACGGTCGAGGAGATCGGACGTAAGCTTGAACTCCGGTCCCGGTAATGTTTTCTTCGCTATCGGTCGGTTTACACGCAAGGTGCGGATCTGCCCGTGCGTTCGACCGTAATGAAACAGCCTACCGCGACTCTTTTGTCGCACGCGTTCTTGCCCATCGACCGCAATCACCGCCATGAAATTTACCGCCTCTAGCGCCGACCTTCTTGAGGCGCTCAACACCGTCAATCGGGCCGTGCCGTCGAAGAGCACGATGCCGATTCTGGAGTGCATTCTCTTCGAACGCGAGGAGGACACCCTTCGATTGAGTGCCACCGACCTGGAGATCTCCATCGTGCAGTCCGTGCCGGTGCAGTTCGAGACGAACGGCACCCCGGAGAGCACTCCCATCGCGGTGCCGGCCCAGCGCCTGCTCGACACGTTGCGGGCCCTGCCGGACATGCCGATCGAGTTTTCGGCGGATAGCGACTTCGAGATCCGGATGGAGACCGATCAGGGCCACTACAAGATGGTGGGCCACGATGGGGAAGACTATCCGGAACTGCCGGAAATCGAGAGCCAGCACGAAATTACCGTTGAAGGGGGGCTGCTGAGTCGGGCCATCGACAAGACGGCGTTTGCCGTGAGTCAGGATGCCCTGCGCCCCGCCATGATGGGCGTCTACTTTCAGATGGGTGAGGACGAGACCCGCGTGGTCGCAACCGACGGGCACCGCCTCGTGAAGCTCGACCTGCCGGAGCTCCAGGCCGAGGCAGAGATCAACTTCATCGTTCCCGAAAAGGCGACGAAGCTCGCCGGCCGCATCGTGGAGGACGACGAGGTGTGCACCATCCGGGTAGATGAGGGGCATGTGAGCTTTGACTTCGAAAACGCCCGGGTGCTCGCCCGCCTCATCGACGAGACATATCCGAACTACGAGGCGGTGATACCCGACGAGAATGATCGCAACCTGACGGTGAGTCGGGAGGACATGCTCAATGCCGTAAAGCGGGTGGGGCTCTACTCCTCCAGCATGACCAACCAGATCCGACTCGACATCACGAGTGACACGGTCACCATCTCGGCGGAGGACGTGGAGCGCTCCAGCGAGGCCGAGGAGACGATCCACTGCGATTATGACAGCGAAGAGATGGAAATTGGCTTCAACTCGGAATACCTCACGGAGGTGCTCAGCAACGTCACCTGCGACGAGGTCGTCTTCGAGCTGAGCTCGCCGAACCGCGCCGGCATTGTACTTCCGCAGGAGCAGGCCGAGGACGAAGACATTCTCATGCTCATCATGCCGGTAATGCTCAACACCTACGCCTAAAGCGGCGTCCGGCAGACATTTTGGACACTGAAGCGGGTGTCAGCGCACGCTGGCACCCGTTTTCTATTTCCGGGTCCGAGAGTTTTGTATCGGGCCCGCAAGACCAGCTCCGTTCTCATTGAGTGGTCCCGGTCCCCGCTGGATACTCTTTGTGCAGGGTTTCGAGAATGTCCCGGGCCTCGTTCGCCATCCGTCCTTCCCGCTCGACGACGGTCTTGAGGTGGGAGCGGGCCGTTTCAACCTGTCCCCGCGCGAGATACACCTTGCCGAGATAGTACTGCGCCTCTAGGGCGAGGAACGATCCGGGCTCCGTACGATCGAGCACTTGCTTCAGGTGCTGCTCTGCCCGATCGAGCTTTTCGGCGTCGTAGCTGGGGAACAGCCCAAGCGTGGAGGTGCGGGCTTCTTGCATTGCCGTAACGGCATCCACGTACAGCTGATCCGCCGTGAGCGTGTCCGACGACGGGACGGCACTGCGGGTCGCCGTGGAGGTGTAGTTATCGACGACCTGGTCGCTGACGTTTACAGTTGAAAGGCGGTCGAGAGTCGATTGGGAGGCTTCACTGGCGGCGAAGAGGACCGCGTACGTTCCGATGAGAAGCGCCACCGCCGCTCCGGCCCACCGGACGGCCAGGGGGAGGCGAAGAAGATCGTCGACAAAAGAGCGAAGGGAGGGTGCTGCCTCGCGATCTCGTGCTGTTTCGCGTGTATCGGTGGGAGCAGATGCCTCTTCCGCCGCCGGCTCCAGCGAATGGCCAGTCAGCTCTTCGAACTGCGCGACTGGATCGACGGCCGCCTCGGCTTCTTCGAGTCGTTGGCGAGTCGCGTCGGCACGTTCTTGAAGGTCCGGATTCGCCTCCATCCGTTGTTCGAGGCGGCGAAAAGCCTCCGCCAGCTCCGAGGGGGTTTCTTCCGGGTGGAGGTGCTGAACAACGACGTATGTCGTGAGAAGGGCATCGGAGGCGTCTGGCTCGGCCATGCCCTCGACGAGCGACTCAATGGAACGGACATCCTGCAGGAGGGGGGCCCATTCGGGATGGGCCTCGACGTACGCCTCCATATCCCGCTGTTTCTCAGTGGGGAGATGGGGGTACGAAAGAATCTGCTCTTCTACGTTTTCCATGAGCAGGGAGGTGCTAGGCGACGAATGCGGGAGAAATGGCTGGGGCTGTAACTGGTGTGCTCAGAGCAGGGCGAACATTTTGTAAAGGAAGCGCGAAAGAGGCACGACCCCTTCCCTTTCCGAAGGTCTTCTTCGCCAGTCGAAGCGGACAGGGCCAAATAAGCAAGTCAGAAGTAGTAGTCGGATGCAGAAGCGTGTGTTTTGTGCTTTGCCAGACACATGCAGATCGTCAGCATAACCTCTTAATTCAGGCTTCACAATATCATTCCTAAATATCCGGTTGATCAACGTATTCTCGGAGCCGCTCGTCTTCTCGAAGCTTCTTCACGGCCTTGTGCTTGTAGGTCCGGACCGTGGGTATCGCCTTCCCGATCTCTTCACTGATCTCCTCGAATTCGCGATCCTCCAGGAAGTAGAGACGGGCCGGTTCTTGCAGATAGTCCGGAAGCCGCTCAATGGCTTCGGAAAACGCTTCTCGGACGAACCCTTTTTTGGGAATGCGGGAGATGTCCGCTTGTAGGGTCGGGCCCTTCTCCTTGTCAATTGAGTCGGATGTGCGGTCGCGGCGCGTGTAATTCAAGAACGTGTTCTTGCACACGACACTGACCCAGTTGGTGTACCGACCCGCTTCGCGCACGCCGTCTCGGTTCTTCTGAATCTTCTCGTACGTTCGTGTGATGAGCTCATCGGGCGCAGACGCGCTCTCGAACGAGTCGCCGGCCGATTTCGCGAGGAAGTAGCGACAGACGTAGCAGTAGGTCCACATGTCGACGTGGCGCTGCGCCTTCGGGTCTTGTTCCTCCGTGCAGCGCCGGAAGGCATCGTTTGCGGCGTCGGTATCGTCCACCGCAAACGGAAGACGGTCGATTACGGTACGCAGACGTGAGGAAGGGTCCGTCATAGCGATGTGGACGAGGCCGAAAAACCCGAAACAAGATCAGAAGGTCGTCCCGATCGGGGCACAGAATCTGTTTGGTTGATTGCCGACCGATTGGGCCGGACGGCAATTTTGTGGTTCATCGTGCGTGAGCAGGGGACGACCGAATGTACGGCCGGAGTGAACCGGCCGCTTTCAGCCCGCATCAGGCAGGGCACCAACGCCAAAATCAGAATAGCTTCCGAAAACACCAAATGATAACAGATCATTTGCCTCGAATCAATGTCTCCCTCTCCTGAGCAGGGCGATTGTATGTTAAAATCTCGGTGGACCGGAAGAGGCTCTCCGTCACTTTGTCTCCATTCAGGCCGGAGCGTGTGAGTGCAGAGGGGTCACACGCGTGTCTGGCGGGTGGGACACGGGGGCCTCTGAGTGGAGGACACGTTCGATCCCTCATTCGAGATGCAATTGCCGTGCGCTTCCAAACGACCGCATTTGTGCCCGAGAAGGGAGAAAAGACGCCTGTAAGCGTGAGGGGGCGACTGCAGACGTAGGGACGCCCGAGCATGAGTTCCAGCGGGATAAGGAGCAGGGCTGCAAAATGCGAATGCCGCGGATTCTCTCCGTCAAGATTGAGGGAATCTCATTGAGGCCGAAAACCTGCTTCTTCCCTGAACGTGCTAAAGGTTTGCCGAACGGGCCCCGGCTACGGATCTCGGTGTATCCGCCGCTGAACGAATCGGTAGCCGCGTCCGGCATGCATCGATTGCTCCTTCTCCCATACGGTGGGGCGGTCAGGAGCAGTGATCCAACCGGGCGGCCGGCCCCCGCTCCGCACGTACACTACAGATCCAACCGACGAAACGTCTCGATGGACACGCAAAGCTTTAAGACCTTCAACGCCACCCCCAGCGACATTGAGCGGGACTGGTACGTGGTCGACGCGTCGAACCGCGTGGTCGGCCGCCTGGCCTCCGAGATCGCTCGGGTCCTTCGCGGCAAGCACAAGCCGACGTACACGCCGCACATGGACACTGGAGACCACGTGATCGTGGTCAACGCCGACGAAGCCCGCTTCACCGGCAGGAAGGAGCAGGACAAGGAATACCTCAACTACAGTGGGTATCCCGGTGGCGACCATACCGAGTCTCCCGAGGAGGTGCGAGAAGATCGCCCCGAGAAAATCATTGAGCGGGCAGTGAAGGGTATGCTTCCCGAGGGGCCGCTCGCCCGCAAGATGTTCAAGAAGCTCAGGGTGTATGCCGGTTCCGACCACCCGCACGAGGCCCAGCAGCCCGAGCCGCTTGAGACGGCGTAACGCCCCCTTTTCGACGACCGACTTTTTCGAAGAACCGACTTTTACGACATGCCAACGATGACTCAGTTTCAGGCCATCGGGCGCCGCAAGACATCCACGGCGCGCGTGTACCTGCGCCCCGGCGATGGATCCAGCTTTGAGATCAACGGGCGCGACGCCGAAGACTACTTTCCGAACCCGTGGCGCCGCCGCACGCTCGACCAGCCGTTTGACGTGACCGACACGCTCGGTCAGTTCAACGTCAAGGTGAACGCGTCCGGTGGGGGGCTTACGGGCCAGGCCGAAGCCATTCGGCTCGGCATTGCCCGGGCGCTCGTCGAGTACGACGAGGAGCTGCGCGGCCCGCTCCGCGACGCCGGCTACCTCACCCGCGACGACCGGATGGTCGAGCGCAAGAAGTACGGCCAGCCCGGTGCCCGGAAGAAGAGCCAGTACAGCAAGCGGTAACCCAACTCGGAATGCGGAATTGGGAATGGGGATTTCATCCTGCATTCCCCACTCCGCACTCCACATACAAAAAACCATACGGCCCGATGCGACAGTGGGTTGACCGGGACGATTCCGGTTTCGCTGCGCAGGTGACGGTCGTAGTAGTATAAACCCAATCTTTTATTCGAACAGACTGATTATGGCTGACGAGACATCTACGCAGAACCCCGACACAAGTACCGAAGAGGACATCCCCGAAGAGCCCTCTGACGAAGCACCCGACGAGGCGGCCGAGACGGCCGCCGACGCTGACGCCGACGCGTCAGCGGAAGCCGAATCGGATGCCGAAGCCGAGTCGACGGCACACCCGGAGGCGACTCCCGACGAGGCCGACGAGCAGGCGTCGAGCGTCGACGAGGAGGAGCTTGCCGAGAACGGAGAAGGGGCCGAGGAAGACGCCGAGGACGAGGAATCGTCCCACCGGGTCACGATCGAGGAGCTTCTCAAATCCGGTGCCCACTTTGGGCATCTTACCAGCCGGTGGAATCCGCGCATGGAGAAATACATCTTCATGGAGCGGAATAACATTCACATCATCGACCTGATGCAGACGCAGGTCCTCCTCGACAAAGCGGCGGAGGCGGCCAAGCGCTTCGCCCGCCGGGGCAAAAAGATTCTCTTCGCCGGCACGAAGAAGCAGGCGCAAGATATCGTCCGGGAGTACGCCGAAGAGTGCGGCATGCCCCACATGGTGGACCGCTGGCTTGGTGGCACCATGACCAACTTCCAGACGATCCGGAAGTCGATCCGGCGCATGGAGGAAATTGAGCGCATGGAGCGGGACGGTACGCTCGACAAGCTGAAGAAGAAGGAGAAGCTTCTTCGCCTCCGCGAGCACGAGAAGCTCGAGAACACGCTCGGCGGCATCCGCGACATGGCCAACCTCCCCGGCGCCATCTTCATCGTCGACGTGAAGCGGGAGGAAATTGCCGTGAGCGAGGCCCGCAACCTCGGCATTCCGATCATCGCGATGGTCGACACCA
>CAZTDC010000094.1:0-10004 GCA_964612165.1 uncultured Salinivenus sp. | reverse complement strand
CGAGCCCGGACGGCGAAGGTGTAGTCGCCGGGATCGATGGCGCGATAGGTTTGTTCGGTTCGCTTCGTCCAGTCGGACCACTCGCGATTCTGACCCCTCAATTGATACTGGTATTCAATCTGCTCGGGTGCGACGAGGCTCGGGGTGCCGTAGGCAATGCGAACTCCCCCTTCGGCGTAGTCGATTTCAGAAGCGCGTTCGAGCGCCCCGCGGGCCGCCAGGAGGGAATCGGTCCCGGGCATGGTGACCTGTCGAATGAGGGTGGAGGGGCGTTCCCCCTTCCACCCGAAACCGGGTCTATATCGCACGAGGTCACCCTGCATCCCAATCCAAATGGTAGCCCCGCCTTCCTCAATCAGGAGGGCAGCCGCCGAGCGTCCCCAAAACCGTTGAAGCGGGCCCGGCGCCCACCGCCACGTGTCCCCCCGCTGAACCCAGCGCCCGGGGCCCCGCTCCGTGCTGCCCCACATTCGCCCCTGCTCGTCCATCTGAACCCGCATGTGTTCTCCTTCCCGATCGATAGACGGTCCCTGAATCTCATCAACGGGAACGAAGTAGGGCTCGGGCGACGCCTTGAAGCGCCGCAGGTCGCGACTTGTCCCGAACACAATTTCCCCATTCCACCGATGTGGGTCGGCACTGCCATAGGGCAGTCCGTGCTCGCGCCCATAATGGTCGACAGCCATTGAATCGGTCCCTTCGACCGGTCGGGCCCGATAGACGCCGTCGTATGGCGTTCCCATCCACAGCGTCCCGTCCTCGGTTTCGACGACGGTGTGGACCTCGGTGTCCACGCCCGAGATCTGGTCGCTCACCGTCCAGCCCTCGTCCCGGGAAAGCACGTATACCCCGTCGGCGGCTGCGACGTACACCGTCGAATCGCGGCGTCGGGACTGGGACAGCCCCCAGGCCTGCGCCTCGTCAAAGATCCGGTCCAGAGTCCCGTCCGGGGCTCGCCGATGGACGCCTTGATTCGTTCCGATGAGCAGTTCCTGCCCCATCGAGAGCACGGACAGGCCGCCATACTTCAGAATCTCAGTGAAGGACGCCACCGTATCCCGAGATGGGGTGAGTCGGTACGTCGACTGAATCGTGCTGGCGTAGAGGGTATCTCGGTGCCGCGCCACGTCCAGAATGCGACCTTCGAGTCCCGTGTCGGGGCCGTGCCGCGTGAAGGGCGCCCCGAGGTCATAGCGGACCAATCCCCCGCTGAGCAACGCCCAGAGTCCACCCTCGCGGTCGACGTACACCCCCGCCACGGGCGCATTCTGAGGGGTAAGGTGTCGCCGTACTGTCCCGTCGGGGGCGAGCACCATTAATCCTCGGTCCACGGTTCCAATCGCAATGGATCCGTCTGGAAGCAGGGTTGCCTTCTGGATCCAGGCCGATCGTAGAAAGGCATCGGCGTCCGTGGGGTAGGGGCGAAAGGAGGCTCCCTCCCGAACGTAGAGCCCACTCCCCTGCCCCGTCCCCACCAGCAGGCTGCGCTGGCCGTGAGGAACCACAAACCGGACGGTTTGATCCGCAAACACATCTCCGCCCGGCACGAGCCGAAGCGAGTCGGCAACCAGGGCCGAGAGCCCCTGTCCTTCTACGTTTACAAATAGCGTGTCGCGGACGACGTTGGCGGACCGGAACCGTCCCCCGTCGGCGGCCCACACGTCCATCGTCTCGGTTGCTGGATCCCAGCGAAAAAGACGGTCGAACGAATGGAAGTACACTCCCTCCTCCGTGATCTTTATCCGCCAGACATCCTTGAAGGATCGGTGCCGCTCCGGGACGTGGTCCAGGAGGGACTGGTACTTCAGCTGTCCCATCGAGTCCGGTCGCAGCACGCCAAATTCCTCCTGCGCCCCCACAAACACCCGTCCGTGCTCGTCGGCCGCCACGGAGCGGACGATGCTCCGGTTCGACACCGGGAAAAGCTCCCATGAACCGCCGTCGTAGGCCAGCACCCCATCGGTGTTGCCCACGTATAGGATCCCGCTCGTGTCCTGCGTCGCGTCCCAGTTTTGCTCATGTGCCCCGTACGCGTCGGGGGCGACGTAGTACTGAAAGGAGCGGCCGGACTCGGCCTCACTCCAAACAGGGGGAGCTGCTCCCGGGGGCACGTCGGGCTCCGCTTCCGTGCCCGGCCCTCCGGCGGCCCCACGTGCACTCGCGAGCATGAGGACAAGGCACAGAAGGAGGAGGCGGCCCTGATCCGCCAGCACATCGGCCTCATTTTCTCCAGAGAAGGGGTGGGGAGGGAGACAGAGAGGGCAGGTTCGCATCGGCAGTGGGGAGACGGAGTTCGCGGATAAGCGCCCGATTATTCTACGAAGTGGACCTTCGCTTGTCCAGCGGGTCCCTCTATCGGGAAACGAAATTCCCTCCGAAATCCAGACAGGGTAGGTGTGCGCAAACCAGTGAAGCGACCGAAAACAAAGAAAGCGGGCCCGTGTCCGGAAGGCTTCTTCAGGCTTCCAATCCTACGAAGCCTGCTCTGACGTGGACCCGCTTACTACTCGTTGCCCAAGCTCGGTCTGCGTAGCTCGCGGTCATACCTCCCGAGGCAACATTACGATTCACTGTCGCAAACGAAACCGGTATCGGGGCACCGAGTGCGGAAAGACGTTCTCCGGACAAACCGGCACGCCCTTTTTCCATGTAAAACCGACGCGTGCCCCATCAGAATGTGCAATCACACGCTTGAATTTTGACTGAGCGCATGCAGGCTCGGCCACTTCTCCTTTTGAGGGACGACAGGAACGTGCGCGAGGATGGGGACGAGGACCAGGCAGAGCTCACTTTGCCGGCGAGATAAGACGGGACAATTGGGATTCCGGTGTGATTGGGGGCTCCCAATTTCGAGAGGCCGTTCCCTGCCAACGTCCCGACTCTCGATTCAGTTATTCGCGTCCGTAGTAGACGAAGGGGGCCCATCGCAGGGGATTTGTGTTCGTCTCGCCGTACTCCCCAGCGATGAACGCCCGCTTCGTCTGCGTCACCGCCTCGGCGAAGGACGTGTCCTCGTTCCGCGCCCGCTCGTAGACGGCCGTCATGAACTGACGAGTGGATTTGTCCAGCACCTTCCACTGGGAGACCAGCGTCGCGTTGGCCCCGGCCCGGAGGAAGGCATGGGAGAGGCTTACGACGCCCTCGCCGGCCACAATGCGACCCAGGCCGGTCTGGCAGGCGGAGAGCACGGCCACCTCGGCCTGCAGGTTCAGACCGGCAATCTCTTCCATCGTGAGGTAGCCGTCTTCCGCCGCGAGGCTGTCGGAGGCGTTCGTCTGCGAGAGCACCAGGGCCGAGAGGTCCGGGGCTTCCCGCACCGCGACGCCGTGGGTGGCGAAGTGAAGGCGACGATACTGGGCCAGTCGTCCGTCGTCGCTCATTTCACGAATGGTTTGCTCGGAGGCGCTTTCTCCTGTGAGGACCGTCGCCTCCGTCCCGGCGATGCCGCCGAGCCGCTCGGCCTCCGTTTTCGTGCCCGGAAGGTTGGTCCAGGTCTGATAGCCAAGCTGCGCGTAGGCCTGTCGCGGACTTTGCCCCCGCTCCAGCTGCCGTTCGGCGTTGCGGAAGAGCGTGACGGCTTGCTGGGCCCCAACCGAGCTCGGGGTGTTCGCCTGGGCCGTAGCGATCAGGGCCTCGGATCGAGCCTCTGAGTTCGGGGCGTAGGTGGCGCCCCCGAAGGCGAGAAGGGAACGCTCGGGCGGAGGGCGATCGCGGGCCTGAAGCTGGCGAAGAACGGTGAGCGACTGAGTATAGCGGACGTGCTTGTTCTGCACGAGATGCCGGCCGGTCGAGTCGCGAAGCGTCTCGAAGGGCAGGTAGCCCAGTGCGCCGGTGGGCACGACGAGCAGCTCGTCGTGGGCCGGGAGGGACGCCTCTACGGAGCCGACGAGGAGGGCGTGCAGGCGCCGAGCGAGGTCCTGCTGGATGGAAGAGTCCGCTTCGTCCCGAACCAGGTAGTACCGGTAGAGCCGGATCGTCTCGGCCAGGCTGGGCAGCCCGTCGTCACCAGCGGGTGCGTCCCCGGCGGCCGCGGCGAGGGGGCCTTCTTGGCGTCGGAGCCGCTGAAGACGAGCGGGGTACGCCTGCTTCACGTCCGCCCGGATTGTGGAGTCGGGAAGTTCTCGGGCATAGACGCTGTCTCGTGTGATCGCCAGCGCTGTGAGGGGCCACTTCGATCCGGCGTTGGCGTAGAGGAGGGCCTTCTCGTTTGCCTCGAGCGTACGGCGGAGCTCTGCAATTGGGGGGACCGCGAAGGTCGTGTCGCCCGAGGCCGTGCCCGCCAGCCGATCGGCAAGCAGACGGGCCCGGGCCTGCTCGACGGCGTGCAGGGCCGAGTCGGGGCGCCCGGCCCGCACGTGCCCCGTCGTAAGGGCGTGATAGGCCTCGATCTGGGTGGCCAGGAGGGAGCGACGGGCGTCCGGGGAGGTTGCGCGCAGACGGAGGGTTTCCGCGAGCCGAACGGCCTGGTTCAGGGTATCCCTGGCGGCCGCCACCCGTCCCTGTTCCAGACGGACAGTGCCAATGTTTCGGAGGTTGAGGGCCACCTTCGGTCGGCGACCGATCTCTTGATTCAGCTCAAGGGCCTGATAATAGTGCCGGAGTGCCTCCTGCGATTGGTTCTGGGCCTGATACACGTCGCCGAGATTGGCCAGTGCGCTTGCGACCCCGGCCCGGTTGCCAATCTTTCGCTTGATTGCCAGGGACTCTCGGTAGTGGTCCTGCGCCTCCTCATACTGCCCCTGTTTCGCGTACACGACGCCGAGATTGTTCAGGGTCGTTGCCACCCCGTCTTGATCTTCAATCTCCCGCTTTATTGAGAGGGACTCGCGGTAGTGTTGAAGGGCCTCTTCGTAGTGTCCTTGGCTCCGCCGAATGATGCCGAGGTTATTCAGCGTGGTTGCGACGCCGCTCCGGTTTCCGATCTCCCGTTCAATCGAAAGAGACTCCCGGTAATACCTCAGCGCCTGTTCATAAAGACCCTGATTTTTGTAGGCTCCGCCGAGATTACCCGCGGCGGCCGCAATGCCTCGCTGGTAGTCCAGCGTGCGATACAGCGAGAGGGCCTCCCGCGAATGGGCCACCGCTTTCTGGTAGCGACCCATGCGGAGATAGAGAATGCCGATGTTGTGGAGGCTCGTCGCCGCTTCTGTCCGATTTCCGGCGTCGCGGCTGACGCGGAGCGCCTTTTTGTAATGGGTGAGCGCCTTCTGGTATTGGGACTGGTAGTGATGCGTGGTCCCGATGTCACCGACAATGGCGGCTTCTCGCGACTGGGCGGACAGGCCCCGGCTGCCCTGACGGGCGCGCCGGAGGAGGGTGCGTGCCTGCGCCGGACGAGAACTTCGGAGGGCATTGCCCCTCGTCTGCACCGAGTCGGTCCATCGGTGCAAAACCGCGCTGTCGGCGGCGGTTGGGGGGCGCGCGGCTTTGAACCGGTCGAGTGCGTCCCGCAGCGAGTCGACGAGGGAAGCATGGGGCTCCGCCACAGCGGCCGAATCGGATGGCTGCTGGGCATGTGTCACGGTCGACGGGTACAGGGCGGTGGCTAAGCCCAAGAGAAGAGCGAGCGGGAGACCGGGACGGAGGAGGGCGCGCATGGGAACACGTCGGGGCCGATGGGCACCTGCAAGGGACCTGCAGGGTGGAGGCGAGAAATGCTTGACGTCCAATCTTAAAGAACGTCGGAATGAACGCAAACCATGCCGCTCGTTCTTTTCGCGAGCTGCGGCTCCGTTCGCACAGACGGCGTTCCTGCGAGAGAGTAGGGCCGGTCCCAAATAGGAAAAGCGCTCGCTCTCGAGGTCGACAGCCATGCACGCCGATCCCGCGTACACGACCGCCCGTCGAGCCGAGCGCTCTCGTTCACACCACAAAGCAATATGGACCCGTCGCCCTCGTCAGTGGGAGACGAGGGCGAGAGCAAATCGGAAACGGTGGGCATAGGGAGCAGTGAACCGAGCAGCATCGCGCCCGGGGACGACCGGGACATTTGCGGTCATTGCTCGTGTCCGTATCCGGACCCACCGAAGCCCCTCTACGCGTCGGTCTGGGGCTGGAGCTCCGGCTGGCTAAACGCGCTTTCGAGGGAGCGCTGGAGAGCGGTTTTCACGTTTTCAATGGAACTGTCGTGCGCCCGGTAGGTCAGCACGGCGGCGCTGGTGGGCAGCGTCCAGAAGAGCGCGACGAGGAGGAGAACAGTTGGCGTCGGGGTCATGGCAGTGTGGAGATCTTTGTGTGTGAGCGGAGCGGTGTCCGTCGTTTTCGACCGCACCCACATAAAGTAGCAAGAGCCATTCCGACCCTGCAATCGGCCCCTAGACCTCCCGCTCAGCGGCCCGAGACTGGGAATAGAACGAATATCGACCCACACCAATCATTTCATTTCTACACAAAGAAGTGAGAGTGTGGTAAGAGATTTCTACCATCAGCCACATTCGTTCGCCTTGAGCCGTCCACTCCGCACTCCAAACTCGGCTACTCGCGTCCGTAGTACACGAATGGCGCCCACCGAAGCGGGTCGGTGTTTTTCTCGCCGTACTCGCCGGTGATGAACGCCCGCTTCGCTTCCGTCACCGCCTCGGCGAAGGAAGTGTCCTCCGTCTTCGCCCGCTTGTAGACCGCCGTCATGAACTGGCGGGTCGACTCGTCGAGTACTTTCCACTGGGAGACCAGCGTCGCGTTGGCCCCGGCCCGGAGGAAGGCGTGGGAAAGGCTCACCACGCCCTCTCCCGCTACGACTTTTCCGAGGCCCGTCTGGCAGGCGGACAGCACCGCCACGTCGGCCTGCATCTCCAGATCTGCAATCTCTCGCATGTTGAGGTAGCCGTCCTTTGCCGCCAGGCTGTCGCTGGCACCGACTTGGGAGAGGACAAGCGCCGAGAGGGCCGGCGCCTCCGGCACCGCGACGCCGTGGGTGGCGAAGTGCACGTAGCGGTAGTCGGCCAACGCGCCCCGTTCGCTCATCGCCCGTATCGTGTCCTCGGTCGCAGAAGCCCCGGTGACCGCCGTTGTGGAGGGACCAGTCACGTCTTCGAGTTGCCCGACCTCCTCCTTTGTGTCGGGCAGGTTGGTCCACTGCCGGTAGCCGAGCTGGACGTAGGCGCGCCTCGGGCTTCGATTCTGTTCCAGGCGCTGCTCGGCGCTGCGCAGAAGGGAGGAGGCGCGCTCTTCAGTGGCGATGCTCTGCAAGCCGTCCGTTCCTTCGGCGACGAGCGCGTCTCCCCCCATCTGACGATTCGCCTCGTACGCCGCTCCGCCGAGGGCAAGAAGCGGTTTCCTGCGTGGGCCCTCGCTCTCGTAGTCTCGCCGCTGGAGCTGACGGAGCACCGTGAGGGACTGGGCGTAGCGGACGTGAGCGTGTTCGACCAGATACGTTCCCGCCGAGTCTCGAAGCGTTTCGAACGGAAGATACCCGAGCGCCCCGGTGGGGACGACGATGAGGCCGCTCGCCTCCGCTACGGCCTGTTCGACCGGGGCCACCAGTAGCGTGTGCAGGCGGCGGGCCAGGTCCTCACGCATCTCCCCTCCCGACCCGGTACGGGTGAGGGACGCGCGATATAAACGGAGAATTTCGGCAAGGCTCGGGAGCCCCTTCGTCGAGGCGAGCTCGCGATCCTGAAGGGCGGCCGTGATCGGACCCTCGGTTTGGCGGAGCCGGCGCAATTGCTCGTCGTAGGCCCGTCCAATCTGAGCCCGAACGCTCGAATCGGGAAGCGGATGGGCGGTCGTCGAGTCCCGAGCGACAACCAGAGCGGTGAGACCCGATTGGGGTCGAGCGTACAGGAGGGCAGTCTCTTCGGGGGCGAGCGTTCGGCGTAGACGCTCCGTGCTCGGGACGACGAGGGACGAGTCATTGCCGGACTCATCGGCAAGGCGGTGGGTTAGGAGTCGAGCGCGGGCCTGCTCGACCGACCGGAGGGCCGAGTCGGGCTGGTCGAGGCGGAGATGGGCCGTCGTGAGGAAACGGTACGCCCCAATTTGCGTGGCAAGCAGCGAGCGCCGGGCATCCATCGACGTGGCGTTCCGGCGGATCGCTTCGGTGAGGCGAACGGTCTTCGCCAGCGTATCGACTGCTGCGCGGGGCCGATTCTGAGCGAGCTCAATTTTTCCGAACTGCTGAAGGTTTTCCACCATGCTCGCTCGGCGGCCCGTCTCCTGATTCAGCCGGAGCGCCTCGCTCAACACCTGACGGGCGTCGTCGGGCCGGTTTTGTTTTCGGTACACCGCTCCGATGTTGTTCAGGTTGGCGGCGGCGCTGGAGCGGTCGCCGGTTTCTCGATTGATGGCAAGCGCTTCTCGGTACGTTTCGAGGGCGTCTTGCAGGCGCCCCTGATTTTTGTACACGAGCCCGACGTTGTTGAGATTGGACGCGACGGCGGCCCGGGCGTCGAGCTCCCGATTAATTTCGAGGGCCTCCCGGTAGTGTTGAAGGGCCTCCTCGTGCCGCTCCATCTGGAGGGCCACGTTTCCTCGCCGATTTAGGAGGGCTGCAATCTGCCCCTGCATCTCCAGGTCCCGGTAGATCTCCAGGGCATCCCGGTAATGAGACAAGGCCCGGTCGTAGCGTCCTTGCTCTTTATAAATGAGTCCGATCTCTTTGAATCCTCCGGCGAGACCGCTGCGTGCGCCGAGTTGCCGATTCATTTGCAGGGCCTCCCGATGGGCTGAAAGGGCATCCTCGTATTGCCCAAGACTCTGGTAGGCTTGTCCCATGTTACTCAGGGTGTTGGCCGCGCCGCGTCGATTTCCAGTTTGCCGGAGCAGAGGGAGCGCTTCTCGATAGTTTTCCAGGGCCTTTCGGTACTCGCCGCGCTGTCCGTGGATGGTGCCGATGTTCGTGAGGTTGAAAGCGATGCCCGTGCTGTCGCCGAGCTCCCGGCTCAGCGTCAGCGCCTCCCGGAAGCGGTCCAGTGCGTGCTCGTAGCGGCCCTGGGCTCTGTACACGAGCCCCACATTGTTGAGCACCCTCATGGTTTTGGACGAGTCCTCGATCGCTCGACTAATGCGCAGGGCCTCGCGGTGATGGTCGATGGCCTCCTCGTAGCGGCCTTTTGCCCCGTGCACGAGGCCGAGGTTGGTGAGGTTGTCGGCAATCTTGGGGGATGCGCCCACCTGCCGGCTCAGCTTTAAGGACCTGCGATATTGACCGGCTGCTTGCTCGAGATTGCCGGTGATGTAGTCGGCAGTTCCCATTTCGTTGATTGCGGAGGCCATTCCGGCAGAATCGGCTACGGCCCGATACCCGGCAAGGGCCGCCTCGGCCAGCTTCCGGGCC
Organism: uncultured Salinivenus sp.; assembly: GCA_964612165.1. Classification (GTDB taxonomy): domain Bacteria; phylum Bacteroidota; class Rhodothermia; order Rhodothermales; family Salinibacteraceae; genus Salinibacter. The sequence continues at coordinate 730 of CAZTDC010000094.1, read as the reverse complement.
TTCTGCGGACGACGGCCATGAATCGCACCGGCCCGTTCTTGTACCGAATGGGTCCGTCGGCGCAGCGTGGCACTGTCGGCGGCGGTCGGTGGGTTCGCAGCTTCGAACCGCTCCAGGGCCGCCTGCAGCGAGTCGGCGAGGGGCGACGCTGCCGCGGAATCGGACGGCGCGGGCTGCTGGGCCTGGATGGGGGGCGACGGAAACGCCGCGAGGCCGAGCGCGAGAACAGCAAGCAGCAGGGGGCGAAGACCAGAAGGCATGAGACGGATGAGGGGTGGAGGCGCGTCCGTCGAGAAGGGGAGAGCAGCAGTCGCGGGGGCAGAGGGTTAGCGAGCGATGAGGATCTGCTCTCGGCAAGGCACGTCGCCGGGCTTCGGGTCAGGATTCGGGGCGAGGAGAGTAATCGGAGCAAGCAGCACGATGAGGAGGATGGGCATGCCGTGATCTGTGCGCTAGGACGGAGACGTGTTCTCTCCGGCGTCGCGACGGGCCATTCATTCTCGACCGTAGTACACGAACGGGGCCCACCGGAGCGGGTCGGCGTTTCGCTCCCCAAACGTTCCGGCGATGAACTCGCGCTTGACCTGCGCGGTCGCCTCGGCGAAGGAGGTGCCCTCCTCGTTGGCTTTCCGGTAGACCGCCGTCATGAACTGCTGCGTCGACCAGTCCGGGACTCGCCACTGCGAGACGAGCGTGGCGTTGGCTCCGGCGCGCAGGAAGGCGTGGGAGA
>CAZTDC010000093.1:0-10111 GCA_964612165.1 uncultured Salinivenus sp. | reverse complement strand
AAGGGGAGCCTGCTCGGCCTCGGCACGACGCTCCTCGCGGCGGTCCCGCCCGCCCGCGAGGCAACGAACGCCCCGGTGAGCACCGTCCTCCGCCGCTCGACGCAGGAGGCGAGCGTACAGGCCCTGGCGCCGCGGCTCGCCGGCGCTGGCGTCGGCGTGGGCGCGCTGGGCGTGCTCCTGCTGGTGGTGACTGAGCAGAGCATCCTCGTAAGCTACGCGGCGCTGCTGTGCCTGCTGGGCGGGGCGGCCCTGCTCACGCCGCTCCTCGTGATGGGCCTGGCGAACGCCGCACGGCCCCTCCTCGACCGCCTCTTCGGCGTCATTGGACGGATGGCCGCGCGGGGCGTGGTCACCAGCCTGAGCCGCACCGGCGTCGCCATCGCCGCGCTCATGGTGGCCGTCGCCGCCACCGTCGGGGTCGGCCTCATGATCGACAGCTTCCGGGGCACGGTCGAGGACTGGCTCACCCAATCCCTCCAGGCCGACGTGTACGTGCAGCCGCCGAGCCTCGTCTTTCGGCGCTCCACCGCGACCCTCGACTCGACGGTCGTGGAGCGCCTGCAGAACGTGGAGGGCATTGCCGGGGCCTACTCCGTGCGCCGGGCCGACGTGGCGGCAGACGTGGGCCGCACCGAGCTCGTCGCCATCGAGCCCGGTCCCGAAACGGAAGAGGTGTATCGCTTCAAGGAAGGAGATCCCGACACCATCTGGCCGAAATTCCGCAACGGCCCGTCGGTCTTCATCTCCGAGCCGTACAGCTACCGGCACGACCTGGGCGTGGGCGACACGGTGCGGCTGCGGACAGACCGAGGCGAGCACCCGTTCCCCATCGAAGGCATCTACTACGACTACGGCTCCGACCTCGGGGTCGTCATGATGAGCCGCTCCACCTACACGCGCTTCTACGATGATCGGGGGCGATCCGGGCTTGCCTTCTACGCCGCCGACGGGCAAGACGTGGACGCCCTCATCGCCGACATGCGGGCAGCCGTGAGCGGCCTGCAGGACGTGGTGATCCGGTCGAACCGGGCGCTCCGCGAAACGTCCCTGAAGGTGTTCGACCGCGCGTTTACCATCACGACGGTGCTCCGCATCCTCGCGATTGTCGTGGCGTTCATTGGCGTGCTCAGCGCACTGATGGCCCTGGAGTTGGAGCGACGGCGTGAGATGGGGGTCCTGCGGGCCACGGGCATGACGCCGCCGCAGCTGGGGGGGTACGTGACGCTCCAAACGGGCCTGATGGGTGCCATTGCGGGGATCCTTTCGCTGCCCCTGGGCTATGCCCTGGCCTACGTCCTCGTCTTCGTCATCAACAAACGGTCCTTCGGCTGGACGCTCCAGCTCACCGTCTCGACCGAGGTTCTCGTGCAGGCCCTCGTCCTCGCCATCGGCGCGGCGCTGCTGGCCGGCCTCTACCCGGCGTGGAGCATGGCCCAGTCGAGCCCGGCCACGGCGCTCCAGGACGAGTAGTCCCCTCAACTTGAGCGGGGAGCGCACGTTGAGGTGTCCCGAACATTGGGACAGACCAGCGCTCAACGATGGAGGTCGCCGCCTGGGGACTTCTTGTGATCGGGGCTCTCATCGTGCTCTCGATCCTGTCGAAAGCGGTCCTGGAGTCGCTCGCCCTTCCCGACCTGCTCGGTTATCTTCTTCTCGGAGTGGGACTCGGGCTCATTGACCAGGCCTGGCCCCAGGCCCTCCCCGCCGGTCCCCCCTGCTGGCTCTTCTGGGACCAATCGGGGTGGTCGGGGTGCCCCTCACGCTTCGGGGGCTTTTTTCTCCTTGAGCAACGGATGCCGTCTCCATGATGCCTGTCGGCTGTGTGAAGGCAGCTCCATTGCGCGGTGTGGAGCCGAGGGGGACCCTGTAAATTATTATCCGTTTGACTTGTAGATGCGTAACACCTTTGTTATTCGGCGCAGGAGAGCCTGAGGCCCTCTTCTTTTCGGCGCTCGGGCGACTGCCCACCTGCGTACGTGCTCGTCCACTTCTCACGTCGTAGCACCGCTGCTTGCGGCAAGCGAGAGCCGGTGAGCCGATTACGTGCCCCGGCGCTACCGATTGCGCAATCGTAAATCGTGCTCAGCACGCAGTCACTCGACGAAGGGTGCGGAGGGTGTCCCACTAATTGACGACATTTGAGGGATTACTCCCCTCTTTTGGGCAGGCATCCGTCAATTCCTCGTGCCTGTTTCGTGACGGGCGCCCTGTCGGTTGTGTGTTTTTGCCGTTCGGGCGCGTTTGGCTTGTGTTTTGTAGGATCAAAGCGTGTTGGACGCTTTCAGAGAGCCCCTCCCCACCAATGTCCACCTGGCTGCTTTCGCTTAGCGATCCAGCCCGCCTCCTGTATGGGCTGACCTTCCTCGTTGCGGCCCTTGTTTGCGGAGCGGGCGTCTGGCGCGTTCGAACGTGGGACGATTCGGAGGTCCGATGGGGACTGGGAACGCTCTTTCTTCTCGGCGGGGCGTGGGCCTTGACCCACGTGGGCGTCTTGACTGCGCCTGCCCCGAACCTCAAGATGGGATTCTACCTCACAGGCCTTCTGATTGGAGGGGGCACTGTGGGGGCCTGGCTGTACGTCTGCTCCGCCTACACGGGACGGTCGGTCCACCGAAATTGGTGGGTGAGGAGCATTATGCTCGTCGTGCTAGGGGGACTCGCATGCGCACTCCTCACGAATCCCCTCCACGAATGGGTGGTGGCCGAGTGGCAGGCGGGACGTCGTTGGGGCCTCCAGGTCGCGCCGCGTCCGCTGTATTGGGGAGCAGTGGGAATCGGCTATGCGCTGGCTACGGGGGGATGGGGAGCGGTGGTCGGGTCGCTGCGGCGGGTCCGGACGGAAACTCGGCTGGTTATGGGACTCACGGGCGCGTTTGTTCTTCCGGCGCTGTTAAACGGAATCGCGTATGCGTCGTCGATTCCTCTGGTTCTTGGCCACGAGCCGATCGGGGTGGCGGCGTTTGCTCTGGGCAGCCTCTTCGTCTGGCGGCGTCAATTCTGGACCGTCGGGCGGATCATGAAGACCTCCGACCCGGGCATCGGGGTGGGGCCGAATGGACAAGTTCGTGGGTACAATCAGAAGGCGGAGACGATGCTGCCTGCACTGCGTTCGCAGGACGCACTTGGAGCGTCGCTGGCAGACGTGTGTCCCCCATTCGCCGCGGCCCTCGCACAAAACCAGGAGTCCTTTGACCTCAAGCAGGAAGACGGTCGGCACTACTACCAGGTCGATGCGAGCCGATGGGGGGCCCCCGACGAGGACGAACGCCTCATTACCTTGACCGACACGACTGCGCAGGCATTGCGGCGTCAGAAAGAGAACGTCGAACACCGCTTCCTGTCGGCCACCGTCGATCAGGTTCGAGAGGCCGTCCTCATCACCGAGGCCGCGCCGCTGGAGGAGCCCGGTCCCCGCATCTTGTACGCCAACGACGCCTTCGAGAAAATGACGGGGTATCGGGAAGAAGAGGTTTGTGGAAAAACGCCCCGCATTCTGCAGGGACCGGAGACGGAGCGCGACGTCCTGGACGACCTTCGAGAGGCACTGGAGCGCGGGGAGGAATGGCAGGGACAGACCGCGAACTATCGCAAGGATGGAACCAAGTACGTCGTTGAATGGACCATTACGCCCATTCGCGGCCTCGACGGATCCATCGACTACTGGGCGTCCGTCCAGCGAAACGTGACCGAAGAGCAGCGCCGAAAAGATCGGCTTCAGCGCAGTCGGGAGCGGTACCAGTCGCTGTTCGAGCAGGCCGTCGACGCCATTTTGGTCCACGACTTGGAGGGACGCATCCGAGAAGTGAATCCGCAGGCGGCCTCCCTCTTCGGGTGCGACGCAGAGACGCTGGTGGGGCAGTCCCTCACCGACCTCCATCCGCCGGGCGAAGAAGAGGTGGCTCAGGACAAGCTGGACGCCCTGAGGGCCGGCGATCCCTACCGGACCGTTGCCCGCTACGAGCGAGCGGACGGATCCATTTTCTGGGGCGATCTATCCGCCAATGCCACGGATATTGTCGGGGAAACGGTTGCGCGCACCATGATTCGGGACGCAACCGATTGGATCGCCGCCGAGCAAAACCTGGAGCGCCAGAACGACTTGTTTGAGAAGGCCCAGGAGATTGCGCAGGTCGGTGCCTGGGAGTACGATGTTGAGCGGGACGAAGGTATCTTGACGGATCAGGTGTACAGAATTCACGGGCTTCCCCCGTCCCACGAGATGCCGCCGGAGAAAAGCATTCAGTCCTATCATCCGGAAGACCGTCCCAAGATTCGCGAGGCCTTCCGCCGGGCTGTGGAAGAGGGAGACTCCTACGATCTTGAGTTGCGACTGCACTCGGCAGACGGGGAAGAGCGATGGGTGCGCACCAGCGGGGAGCCCCAAACGGACAGTGAAACGGACGAGGTCGTTCGGGTCCGCGGCACCATGCAGGACATTACCGATCAAAAGCGTCGAGAAAATGCCCTGCAGGACCGCCAGAACAAGGTCGAGGCGCTCTACCAGGCCACCAACCGGTTGCTGCGAGCAACAAGCGAAGAAGAAGTGGCTGAGTTCCTCGTCCAGCTTGTAAGCGAAACCCTCGACTACCCGGGCACGACAATCCGTTTTGTGCGAGATCATCAACTTGTACCGTTTCGCGTCCCCTCCATGGTCCAGCGCCACATGCCGGAGCGCCCCGCGTACGACCTGGATGGCGACAGCCCTGCGGCGCAGGCCTACCGGACCGGACAGACGCAGGCTTTCGATGATCTCTCCACGGACCATCCGGGGATGGACCGGGGCGATATTCGCGCGACGGCGTACGTGCCCATGGGGGCCCACGGGGTCATTTCGGTGGGTAGCCTGGAGGTCGGGGGCATCAGCTCGTTCGACCGGCACCTGATTGAGGTGCTCGCGGCCTACGCGACGGTCGTACTCAACCGACTCCATCGGGAGGAGACCCTCCGTGAAGCGAAGGAGGAAGCCGAGGAGGCCGATCGCATGAAGACGGTCTTCCTCGCCAACCTGAGCCACGAGATCCGCACACCCCTGACCTCGATCATCGGCTTTGCGGAGGAGATTGGCGACCAGATGGCCTCTCTGGACGAGCAAGATCCGGAGGAGCGTCTGGATGCGCTGGATCTGCCGACGCTGAGTCGCTTCGCGCGCCTCATCCGAGAAAGCGGGAAGCGGCTTCTGGAGACGCTCGACGGAGTGCTCAACCTGTCGAAGCTGGAGGCAGGCGAGATGGGGCTGCGGTCCGACCCAATCGATCTATCGGCCGAGGTCGAAACGGTGGCGCAGGAATTTGAGGCCCGGGCGGAGACGGCCGGGGTCGAGCTGCGGGTCGACGTAAGCGACGACGGACCGTGGGCCTGGGGAGACGGCAAGGGACTCGAAATGATCCTCCGCAATCTCGTGTCCAATGCCCTCAAGTACACCGATGAGGGAGGCACGGTGTGGATCCGAACGCGACACGAAACGACCCCCGCAGAGGCGCCGGCGGATGCTCCTGGGGACGGCGTTTCTGTGCTTGAGGTTGAGGATACGGGCATCGGAATCGACTCGGAGCAGGTGGACGAGTTGTTTGAACCGTTCCGGCAGGCCTCCGAAGGCCTGACGCGCCAGTACGAAGGAACCGGCCTTGGGCTGGCCATTACTCGAAAGGCGGTTCGGGAAATGGGAGGCACCATCGACGTGGAGACCGAGAAGGGAAAAGGCACCTGCTTCATTGTTCGGCTCCGAGAGGCCGAAGAGGTGGACACTGCGGAGAGGGTAACGTCTTGAGGAGAACGGAAAGAAGAAGGTCCGTAGCAGCCCCCCGCCCCCCGTCCAGCAGGACTCTTCGTCTCACGTTGGCGACGGGAGGCGCTGCTCGCGCTTCCGAAGGGCTCTCCCGCGGTCCGTTCTCGGGTCACCGCAGGCGTTCGTACAGCACGTCGAGCAGGACCTCGTGGTGGTCGTTGCTGTGCTCCCAGTACATAACGCCCCCGAGGCCCGTCTCCCTCACGAACGCCGTTTTGTGCCGAAGCGACTTCGGGTCCTCGTAGGAGATGAACGTGGAGGAATCGGGCGCCCAGAGATACGGGGCCTTCGCACTCTCGTCCCAGTATCGCGTGTATCCCCGTTGATTGATGTATCGCTCGACGAGGCTGGCATACGAGCGGTACCCGACGAAGCGCTCAAACGGTTGATTGAGGCCCCGTCGTTCTGATCGGACGCCGGTCCACTTCCGTCCGTAGAAGGCCACGCCGAGCGTCAGTTTGGCCGGAGGAATCCCAGCGTCCAGGTGCCGCCCCACCGCCGCGGCCGCCGTCCGAGCAGGTGCCTCCGGATGGGCCGACTGGTAAAGCCCGGCATGGTGGCCCGTCACCTCCGAGTTGACGGTGAAGAAGTCGTAGGACATGATGTTGATGAAGTCGAGATGCCGGTGAACCGTCCCCATCTCGGTGTGCTCGAAGTAATCCTGATCGTCGTTGCTCGCAATGGTGAGCAGGTGCCGGTCGCTCCCCACCCGTCCGCGCGCCGCGCTGAGGGAGTCGAGATGCCGGCGCACCGTTTTCAGGAGAAGGGTGAAGTTTCGTTTGTCTTCGGGCCGGGCCTCGATGCCGCCCACCGCCTGTCCCGGAAACTCCCAGTCGATGTCGACCCCGTCCAGCCCGTAGCGCTTGACCATTCGGACGGCACTGCGGGCGAAGGTGGTGCGGGACGAATCGGTGAGGGCTGCGTCCGAAAAGTTCTTTGCTCCCCAGCCCCCGACGGACACGAGCAGCTTGAGGTCCGGATTGCGGGCCTTTACCGCCTGCAGCTGCGCGAGATGCTGCGGGGCCTTTTTGTTCTGAAACCCGATCGTGTCCGCTTCGCTAACCTGCGCGAAGGCGTAGTTCACGTGCGTGAGCTTTTCCGCGTCGATGTCCCAGATGTCCGTCTGGCCGGTCACGTACCCGACAATTCGGTACGGGGCGTCCTCCTCCATCTGGGAAAAATCCTGGGCCTCCGCAACGTGGCCGACCAGTCCGAGAAGGAACCCGATCGTGCAAACAGCAACGCCTCGGCGAGACATAGGACTACGGAACTTGAAGAGCGCAGGCGACTCAGCGTAACGCCCCCTTTTCTCTGGTGGCCGTACGGGAGTTGAACGTACCAACGTCATCCCCAGAACTGCAACGAACCGGGACGGCCTCGGCTGAAGCCTGCAACTTTTCGATTGGAGCGGTTGGAGCCCATTCCTCGTTTGCGGGGAGGCGAAAAGTCGGATCGATGTCGTAACGGTTTGGTCGGAAGCGACAGCCGCCCCGAACTGTGCCTCTCTCCTCCTGTTTTGAGGAGTGACAATTTGCCAAAACATGTCCGTCGAGGCCCTAATGTCCCGCTCCCGCTCCGTCGTGCTTGTCGTCCTTGCCCTGGTCGCCGCCCTCGGCCTCGGCGCGTACTGGCTGACCGCCGGGTCGGCCGACGACAGTTTTCAAACATCCCTCTCCGCCGCCGAGGCGATGAGCAGCGACACGGCCGGCTACCGCCGCGCCACCAACGTCCGCGACTTCTCCTTTCCCACGGACCACGGGCCCCACCCGGGCTACAAGAACGAGTGGTGGTACGTCACCGGCAACCTGCAGGACGACGCGGGCCGTCCCTACGGCTACGAACTCACCATTTTCCGCTTTGCCCTCACCCCGCCCGACAGCATAGGCCCTTCGCCCGTCACTGCTGCCAGCGGGTCGGACTGGCGCACCAATCAGTTCTATATGGCGCACTTCGCGCTCACGAACGGGGCCGACGAGACCTTCCACGCCTACGAGCGATTTGGACGGGGCGGTGCGGGCATCGCCGGGGCACAGGCCGATCCGTTTCGCGTGTGGCTGGAGAACTGGTCGATGACGAGCGTCGGCGAGGCAACCTTTCCCGTCCGCCTCCGTGCTCAGGGCCCGGAGGGCGGCATCGACCTCACGGTGCGTCCCGAAAAGCCGATGGTGCGTCAGGGCAATCAGGGACTCAGCCAGAAGGGCCCCGGCACCGGCAACGCCTCCTACTACTACTCCTACACCCGCCTCGCCACCAACGGCACGCTCACAACCGGCGACGATACGATCCAGGTGAGCGGCCAAAGCTGGATGGACCGCGAGTGGAGCACCTCCGCCCTTGGCCCCAACCAGACGGGCTGGGACTGGTTCTCGCTCCAGCTCGATGACGGACGGGACCTCATGTACTACCAGCTCCGAAACGAAGACGGCACCGCGAGTCGCTTCAGCGAAGGCATCCTCGTGGAACCAGACGGCGCGACCTCAAAAATTGAGCGCGACGACGTGACCCTTGAGGTGCTCGACACCTGGACCACTCCGGACGACACCCACACCTACCCTGTCGAGTGGACCCTCCGCCTCCCCTCCCAGAATCTCGATCTCCACGTCGTCCCGCTGATGCCGAATCAGGAGCTCGACGTGTCCGTCCGCTACTGGGAAGGCGCCGTTCGCATCGAGGACGCTGCCGGCAATCCGGAGGGCCGGGGCTACGTCGAGATGACCGGATACGGAAACAGCCCCGCCTCTCCCACCTCTTGACGAGCAGAGGGCCTTCCCCGACCCCGGAGCTGTCTTTGCAGATTCTCAACTTGATAACGTTTCCACGCTCTTCTAGGATAAGGGGAGATTTTGGGACAACTGGACGACGGTCCTTCTGAACGCGATCCCATGTCTCGACGCTGAATCGCTTCCCTATCCGGGTCCACAGACAGAACGCACCGTTTGATTCCCGAAATCTTAACTAGAATGGACCTCTCCTTGTCCCCACTCCGCCGCACCTGTGGAGTGGATTTTGTCCTGTTTGCCTAAGCGATTTGATTCCCCACTCATCCGCCTACGTCTATGATTACCATCGTCGACGTCGAGACGGAAAACGCGCTCGACGACTACGCCACTCACGCCTCGCTTGCTCGCCCCGTCGAAGACCTGCGCGCGGTCGCCCAGCAAACCGCCGACCGCCTCGACGACCGAACGGTCTGGATGGTGAACTCGACCGCTCAGGGCGGCGGCGTGGCCGAGATGCTTCCTAAGGTGGTCTCGATGCTCCGCGAGCTCGGCGTGTCCACCGAATGGGCCGTCATTGTCAGTGACGAGGAGGGCTTCTTTCCGCTCACGAAGCGCATCCACAATCTTATCCACGGGGCCGGCACCCCGCACATGAGCGACGAGGACCGGGCCCTCTACCGGCGCGTGAGTGAAAATTGCGCCGAGGGCCTGAAGCGACACGTCGACCCGAACGACATCCTCGCCGTGCACGACCCGCAGCCGCTGGGCGCCGGGGCCGTGCTCAAGGAGGAGCTCGACCTGCCGGCCATTTGGCGCTGCCACATCGGCCTCAACGAAACGAACGACTCCACGAAGACGGCCTGGGACTTTCTCCAGCCGTGGGCCGAACGCTACGACGAGACGGTCTTTTCGCTTCGCGACTACGTGCCGGACTTTTTGGAGGACACCTCCGACATCATCAACCCGGCCATCAATCCCCTCAGTCCCAAGAACCGGAATCTGTCCGTGAGCGAACTGACGGGCGTGCTGCGTCGCGCGCAACTGATGCAGGGCTCCCACCCCACGGTGGACCACGACTACGCGACGCCCGCCATGCGCCTGCAGCGCGATGGTTCGTTTGCCCCGGCCAACCGTCCGGAAGACCTCGGGCTCATGGAGCGGCCCATCGTCACGCAGATTTCACGCTGGGATCGGCTCAAAGGCTTCGACTCGCTACTCCGCGGCTTTGCTCGGATGAAGGAAAGCACCTTCATCGACCGGCACGCCGACTCGGAGCGCCACCGCATGCGTCTCTCCCTCTCCCGCCTCGTCCTGGCTGGCCCGGACCCCGACTCCGTGTCCGACGATCCGGAGGGCCAAGAGGTCTTCCAGGAGATCTGCAGCCTCTGGCACGACCTCCCGACGGAGATTCAGCGCGACGTGGCCGTCATCACCCTTCCGATGGCCTCCCGCCACATCAACTCGCTGATGGTGAATGCCCTGCAGCGGTGTTCGTCGATCGTCGCCCAGAACTCAGTGCAGGAGGGCTTCGGGCTCACCGTCACGGAGGGTATGTGGAAGCGCGCGCCCATCCTGGGCACCCATGCGGCCGGCATTCAGGAGCAGG
>CAZTDC010000092.1:8174-10275 GCA_964612165.1 uncultured Salinivenus sp. | reverse complement strand
GCTGAGTGTCCAGGTGCCCAGTGGAATTCCCGGTCCGGCCCGGGTCATTGTTCAGCGTACGAGTGATGGGCAGGTAGATACGACGTCCACACGATTTACGCCAGTCGGTTCTGGCGTTGGGGACCGGTCCTTCGCATCTGCCGGAGCGGGCTTCGCTGATCTCTGGTTGGGAGACATTGCCTGGGGGGATTACAATCAGGACGGCTCCCAGGATGTCATCCTCACGGGGGAGACGAGCGGAGGGGTGAAGCGAGCATCAATCTATGAGAATAATGCTGACGGTACCTTCACTAATCTCTTAGTTGAGTCGAACACCGACATAACCGGCGTGGTGAGGAGCGACGCCGCCTGGGGGGACTACGATCGCGACGGGGATCTAGACCTCGCCTTGATTGGGGAGGAGGCGGGAGGGCGCGTGGCAAAAATTTATCGTAACGACGGCAATGGGTCGTTCGTCGACATCGGGGCGGGGCTCACCGGCGTGGGGTCTGGATCTGTCTCGTGGGCGGACTACAACAACGACGGGAGACTCGATCTGCTGGTGGCCGGTGAAGATGGGGACCTTAACCGATCGACGATGCTCTACCGGAACGACGGAGGGGGTACATTTACCCCGGTTGGAGCGAACCTCGTAAATGTCGGTGACGCGAACGCGGCGTGGGGCGACTACAACGGCGATGGGCGTCTGGACGTCATCCTGACCGGGTTCGATGAAAGCGGAAACACTGTGGCCCGGATTTATCGGAACGACGGCAGCGGAACCTTCACGGCGATCGGCGCCAATCTGGACGGCGTTCAGTCGGGAGAGGCCGCCTGGGGGGATTACGACAGTGACGGCGACCTCGACCTGGTCGTTGCCGGCAGCACCTCGGAGATTTACCGGAATGATGGAGGGGGCACGTTCACAGCGATTGGGGCTGGACTTCCGGAGGTCGGGGATGCGTCTGCCGACTGGGGAGACTACGACGGGGACGGAGACTTGGATCTGGTCATCGGAGGGTTTGAGCTTTCCACCTCCACGCCGGTAACGGCCGTGTACCGCAACGACGGCAGCGACACCTTCACCGACATTGGGGCTCGGCTGACGGGGCTCGAGCAGGGGGCGGTTGCCTGGGAGGATTACGACGCCGATGGGGCCCTCGACCTGCTGACGATCGGTCTCGATGCGAACAACGCCCAGAACACCACGCTGTACCAGAGTCTACCGGAACCGAAGCCACCCACGGGATTGACGGCGGTCGCGACGGCCGACAGTGTGGATCTTAACTGGTCGGCCGTCAACGCATCCGACCTCAGTGGATACCGTATTTATCGTGACACGGTCCCCATCGACTCGTCGGCCGGCCCCTCTGGCCTGACGGCCTACGACAACGTGTCGGCGGGGACAACGTCGTTCTCGGATGCCAGCGTCACGACCGGCACGACCTATTACTACCGGGTCACGGCCGTCGACACGTCGAATAACGAGAGCGGGTTCTCGAATGAGGACGCTGCCACGCCTGAGTTCCGGGTGGCGGGCCTGTCGCCCACCAGTGGCACACCGGGCACGCCGGTTCAGCTCTCGGGGAACGGCTTCGAGCTGACGGCCTCAAACAACACGGTAACCTTTCTGGATACGACCGGGACGGCCACGACCGCGACGGTGAACAGTGCCCGGCGCACGCAGCTGACAGTCGAGGTCCCCAGTGGCCTGGAGGGGCCGGCCCGCGTCGCCGTGGAGCGCAGCGACGGCTCAACGGACACGACGGCCGCCCGCTATGTGCCTATTGGGCCAAACATCGGGCAGCGGTCCTATGCCCTGGCTGACAGCACCATCGCGCCCATTGAACAGGGAGATCACGCCTGGGGCGACTACGACAACGACGGAGACCTGGACCTGGCCGTGGCGGGCGACAGTGCCGGCACCAACACGAGAATCGCCAAGATCTACCGCAACGACGGCGGAAGCTTCGTTGAGATTGGGGCCGGGCTCACTGGGGTGCAGTTTGCCGATGTCGCCTGGGGAGACTACAACGGAGATGGGGCCCTGGATCTGGCCGTAATCGGGACCGGGGGGAGCGGCGACCAGGCGACCATCTATCGGAATGACGGCGGCGGGACG
>CAZTDC010000092.1:0-8164 GCA_964612165.1 uncultured Salinivenus sp. | reverse complement strand
CTGACCGGCGTGCAAGGAGGCGGGGTCGACTGGGCCGATTTTGATGGGGACGGCCGACTGGATTTGGCCATCGCCGGTGATGATGCAGGTACCGAAACGACAAAAATCTATCGGAATGAGAACGACAGTACGTTTACGGCCCTGGGGGCGGGGCTCACGGGGGTCCGGGACGGAGACCTTGCCTGGGGAGACTACAACGACGACGGGGCGCCCGACCTGGCTGTGATGGGGGTCGACAGCGATTTCAATGAAACGGCGACCATCTACCGAAACGAGGGGGACGGGACCTTTACCTCCATCGGGGCCGGACTCAACGGCGTGCGCGACGGGGCGCTCGACTGGGCGGATTACAACTCGGACGGGGCCCTGGATTTGGCGGTCGCAGGCGATAATGGCAGTGCGCCCACCGCGGCGATTTACCGAAATGACGGCGGAGGAAGCTTCACGCCCCTCAACGTCGGGCTTACCGGAGTGGAGTTTGCGGATCTCGCCTGGGGCGACTTTGACGGAAATGGGCGTCCGGATCTTCTCATTTCCGGATTAGACGAAGAGTTTACGGTAAGCACTACACTTTACCAGAATCTGGGCGGTGGTTCCTTTGCTTCCATAAGTACGGGAACGGGGATTGAAAGGGGGCTCATTGACGTCGAGAGGAGCAGTGTGGCCTGGGGCGACTACGACGGCGATGGGGCGCTCGATGTACTCGTAAGTGGAGAGTTTCCGACGGAGAATGAGTCCTCGGAGACCGTTACTCTGTTGTATGAGAGCCTTCCCAATCCACCCCCACCGGATTTTTTGGGCACTCGGCTTCGGGAAGAGCAGCGGGTGCGCGTGCGCTGGGATTCTGCGGCGGCAGGGGACGTAGGACGATACCGCATCTATCGCGAGACCAGTTCTATTACGTCCAGTCCCTCTACCGTTGCGCCCTTCGACAGCACGACGGCCCCGACGCGGAGCTTCATTGACTCGTCGACCACGGCGGGCACCACCTACTACTACCGCGTCACGGCCGTCGATACCACCGGGAGTGAAAGCCTCGTCTTCTCCTCAGAGGACACTGCCACCCCGAAACCGGCCGCCGGCACCCTCTACGTTGATCAGAGCGCCACTGGAGCGAACGACGGGTCTTCCTGGAACGATGCCTTCGTCCACCTCCAGGACGCGGCGGACTCGGTCAACGCCAACCCGTACACGGACTACGACGTTCGCGTGGCCGAGGGGGTCTACTACCCGGACGTGGACAAGGATGGGGACCACGTGGCCGACGATACCACAGAATCCTTCCGACTCGGCGTCGACGACGTGTCGCTCCTGGGCGGCTATCCGGCTGGGGGTGGGGGGCGTGATCCAGAGGTGTATCGCACCGTTCTCTCCGGGGACATCACGCAGGACGACAGTACGACCAGCGACGGCGTAACGGCCGCCAGCACCGGCATTGCCGGAAACAACGCCAATACGGTCCTTCGCCTCGACGGAACCAGCTCGCAGTCTGACTTCGCATCAGAGCTCATTCGCTCCGCAACCGTCGTCGACGGTTTGACGGTCACGGGCGGGCAGGCCTCCGGGGAGTTTGGCGCCGATGGCCAAGGGGGAGGCGTGTTCTGCGATGGCGGGAATTCCGGAAACGTGTGTAGCCCGGTTGTTCGCCGGGTCATCTTTCGGGGAAATCGGGCGAGGGAGGGCGGGGCCCTATCTCTCTACGCAATTGAGGGGGGAACGTCGAGCCCGAGCATCGACGCCACCACCTTCCGGTCGAACGAAGCGCGCGTGGGCGGCGCCCTCTACGCCTACGGCGTTCAAGGCACGATCAGCCCGATCATCGAGGAGAGCCGATTCCGAAACAACCGCGCCCGACAGGGCGGGGCGATGGCCGTCGAGGCCCTGCAGCAGAGCACGGCCCGTCCCGCGCTCGTGAACGTGACCGCTCGGGGGAATACCGCGGGGCGATTCGGTGGGGCGCTCTTTCTCTTCGGGGGCGACAGTGACGTGCAGGCGAAGCTTGCAAACGTCCTCTTCTACGGAAATGCCTCCGGAGACGAGGGCGGCGCGGTCTACACCCGCGGGAGTGGGGGCGGAACGGTCGATCCCCGCTTCATAAACACGACCTTTGCCGGAAATGAGGCCGACGTTGTGGGGGGCGCGGTCTCGAATGACGGAACGAACGCGACGGTCACGCCGACATTCTCGAACAGCATTTTATGGGGGAATACCGCCGGGGCCGGCGGGGACGAAGTGGTCAACAACGACGCGACGCCGGCCTTCAACCACTCGCTGGTCGAGGGGACGGGCGGGAGCGCCAACTGGTCGGGGGCGGGGACCGACGCCGGCGGCAACCTCGACGCCAATCCCCTCTTCGTCGACACGAGCGCCGTCGACCTGCGACCGCAGGAAGACTCGCCCGTCCTGGAGGCAGGGGACAACAGCCTCCTGCCCGCGGACACGAGCGACCTCGATGCGGACGGCGACTCGACGGAGGCTCTTCCCCTCGACCGGGCCGACTCGACCCGCGTGGTCGACGACAATGGGAGCGGCACCGCCACCGTCAACATGGGGGCCTACGAGGTCGTGGGGCCGGACCGGACGCCCCTCACGGCGCCGGACACGTTGGCGATCACGGCCTTCACCGACAGCCTGCGCGTGGGCTGGTCCGCCATCGCTGGCGGCGACCTTGCGAAGTACCGAATCTATCGCGACACCGCGAGCATCGACTCGGTGGCGGGCCCATCCAGTGTAACGCCGCTCGACAGTGTGGGGGCGGGGACCACCGTCTACACCGACACCACCGTGTCGCCTGACACCACCTACCATTACCGCATTACGGCCGTTGACGACGCCGGAAACGAGAGCAGCTTCTCCCCGGAGGTACGGGACAGCGCGGCGGCGGCGCTCACCGTGTGGCCCGGCGACACCGACAACGACGGGGCCGTGAACCAGGATGATGTGCTGCCCCTCGGCTTTCAGTGGGGACAGACGGGCCCGGCCCGCGATTCGACTGGCTGTGCCTTCAAGGGACGCGCCGCCGCGGCGTGGCCCACGAAGGACGCTACCTACGCCGACGCCAACGGCGACGGCCTCGTTGATCAGGACGACGTGCTGTGCATCGGGCTCAACTGGGGCGACTCGACCGCCACCGCCAAGGCGAGGCCCCTCTACGCCGCCTCGTCGTCGGACGAGAAGCTCACCCAGCGTGGGGGCCCATCCCCGACTCGTCCGGCACGGCCGGAAGAGGACGCCGAGACATCGGACGTACGGGCGCCGACGTCACAGACCGGTGCGGCCGAACCGGCGGGGCCGACCTCGAAGCAGGATGCGTCGCCCGGGCGGGGAAAGATTGTTCTGGACGCGCCGACCGAGCCGGACTCGGTGCTCTGGGTCAAGGTGCGGGCGAAGAACGTGAGAACCATCGGCGGGGCGGCCTTCGAGGTGTCCTATCCGGCGTCGAAGGCCACCGTCGAGACGGTGGAGACCCGTGACTGGTTTGGGGAGAACGCCCTCGCGCAGTCGCACGTCGATGACGCGGCCGGCATTGTGGGCGTGGGAATGGCCAATGCCGACACCGTGCGGAGCGGGTCCGGCGTGCTCGCGCGGCTCCAGGTGCGGCTGGATGAAAAGGTCACGGAGCCGGTCACCCTCCAGCTTCGAAAGGCCCGAGTTGGGCTGACTGCCCGCCGGATTACGGACGTGAAGACGGGAGGGGAGGTGAGCGTGCGGCGGGTGCCCGAAAAGTTTAAGCTCTATGGCAATTACCCCAATCCCATTCAGCAGAGCACGACCATCCGCTACGACCTGCCGTCCGAGCGCCGCGTTGAACTTCGCGTATACGACGTGCTCGGGCGACGGGTGGCGACCCTCGTGAACGAGACCCAGGAGCCCGGTCGGAAGAGGGTGACCTGGGAGGCCGGCCGGGTTGCCAGCGGGGTCTACGTGTATCGTCTCACGGCCGGGGATCAGTCAGAGACCGGAAAGATGACGGTCGTGCAGTGACACAATTCCGGTGCTCGCGTTCGTTTCCCCGCAGGTTTGAGACACCACGTCATGAATAGCGCATCTCAGACGGTTCTCTTCTCGTTTCGGCATTCGGCCTGGGCTGGGCTGCTCCTGGTGGCGGCTCTGCTCGTTGCCTTCGTTCGTCCACAGGCCGCCCAGGGACAGTCGACGCCGCCCATTCAGCCGCAGTCGTCCTCGGTCCACGGGGCGGGGACTGCGTTTTGGATTGAGGTGCAGGTCGGGAGCGAGCAGGCGCCGGTTGAAGACCTCTTCGGGGTGAGCGTGACCCTGACCTACGATACGAGTCGCGTGACCGTCCAGGACGACGAAGCGGGGCCGTTCCTTGGGAGTGATGTCGTCTACAGCTCCAACGTCGACGACACGGCGGGCGAAGTCGGCATTGGCGTCAGTCGCAAGTCGGGGGACGGCGGGGTCGATGGCGCCGGGGTCGTGGCGCGCGTGAAGGTGCAGGTCGACGCCGATGTGCCGGAGGGCGACACCCTGACCTTTCAATTGACTGACGTAAGTGCGAATGATCCAGACGGGAATCCGATCTCCCTCGATCGGCGCTCGCGGGGCGTGACGATTGCGAGTGCCATTCCCATGCAGCCCGCCGCGCAGGGGCTCACGGGCGAGACGGACGGGACCCCCGCACCGGGCGATACCATTGCGGTAGACGTGACCGTCGGCACGAGCGCGATTCCGGTGAGTGACCTGTTCGGCGCCAGCTTCACGCTGACCTATGAGACAAGCGGCCTAACCGTCCTGGACGACACGGCGGGCGCGTTTCTGGGCAGCGATCTCGTGTATAGCTCCAACCTCGACACCACGAACGGGACGGTCGGGGTGGGCGTCAGCCGAAAAGCTGGGGCCGGCGGGGTGGACGGGGCCGGCAGCGTGGCCCGCGTCCAGGCCCGCGTCGATACGGGCGTGGCCGAGGGAGAGACGCTTACGTTTGGACTGACGGAGGCCCGGGCCGAGAACCCGGCCGACAGCAGCATTGCTCTCACCTTGTCGGGGCAGGACGTTACCGTTAATGCGATTCCCGATCCTCCCCAGGACGTGAACGGCACTGTGAATGGTCAGACCGTAGAGCTCACCTGGACGGCCCCGAACGAGCCGGACTTAGATCGCTACCGCATCTATCGAGACACGACCGCGATCGACTCGACGACGGGCCCGACCGGCCGGACGCCCCTCGACAGCACAAGCGCCGATACGACGACCTTCATCGACAGTACAGGTACCCCGGGCACGACGTATTATTACCGCCTCACTGCAGTCGATTCCCTTGGCAGTGGAAGTGGCTTTTCGAACGAGGCACAGGCACAGCCCACGCGGGCCCCCCTCGCGACCACCGACTCCGTCTCGGCCGTAACGGACAGCAGCGCCGTTCTCTACGGCACGGTGAATGCGGGGGGCGATACGACCCAGGTACAGTTTCGGTATTATCCCACCGGCAGCCCCTCGGAGGCCGACACGGTCCAGGCCGACCAAAGTCCCCTCGTAAGCGTCCAGGACGAACTCGTGCGGGCAGAGGTCCGCGGTCTGCAATCGGGCAAAGAGTACACGTACCAGACGTTGGCGTCCAATGCGGTGGGGCGCGACACCGGAAGTGAGCAGTCGTTTCGAGTGGGCGTGGAAGCGCCGGTGGCGGAGACAGGTCCGCCCTCCTCGATAGCCGACAGCAGCGTGACGCTAACGGCGACGGTCGATCCAGGCGGAGATTCGACGATCGTTGCCTTCGAGTATGGTCTTGATTCGAGTTACGGGTCGTCGGTCGCGGCCGACACGATCACCGGGGCCGACTCGGTTGACGTCAGTGCGTCGGTAGAGGGGCTGCTTCCCGGAACGACGTACCACTACCGGGTGACGGCCAGCAACGACACGGGGAGCGATGCGGGCGCAGACTCGACGGTCACGACGGACGTCGGAGAACCAGTTGCGGCCACCGACTCTGTTCGAAATGTGACCGATACGACGGCAACAGTGTACGGCACCGTCAACCCGGGAGGCGGCTCCGCCCAGGCGCGGGTGCGATACTACCCGAGCGGCAGCCCGTCGCAGGCCGACACGACGACTGCCGCGGAGAGCCCGGTGACGGGGACGCAGGATCAGGTTGTGACTTCGATGATCGTTGGCCTGCAGACGGGGACTGACTACACATATCAGGTGCTAGCGACGAACGGGGCCGGGACGGCGGCTGGGACAGAGCGGTCGTTCACGACGGGCCTGCTCGCACCGGTTGCGCGGAATGACACGGCCCGGGTTCGTCGAGGGGCGTCTCGGGTCATCAATGTGCTGGCCAATGATGTCGCCGATGGGAACCTCGCGGCCTCGACGGTTACCGTGGAGACGGGGCCGTTTCATGGAACGGCGAGCGTAAACGGAGACGGCACGATTACCTACGTGCATGACGGGTCCAGCACGCTTTCGGACTCCCTCACCTACACGGTGGCCGATCAGGTCGGGCAGCGCTCCGATCCGGCCACGGTCATTCTCAATGGTGTCAATGTCCGCGTGGAAGAAGGAGCGGCCAATCGGGGGGCATCCGTTCCGATTACGCTGGTGGTGGAGGGGGGATTTGCCCCGGACGCGGATACGCTGTACGTTCGAGCGGGCGGGGGAGACGCCTACCAGGCCTTTCCGCTTTCGGAACAGAGCCTGTCGCCGGTGGAATTGCGGGCGCAAATTCCGTCCTCGCTGGTAACGGCACGGGGCGTCGACTACTACGCTGTACTTTCCGGCACCGCCCCGTCGGGGCGACCGGATACGATCACGGTACCGGCGGGGGGCAGACAACAGGCCCGCCAGCAACCGGCTCACCTGCCGGTGCGGTTTGACAGCCTGTCGGCACCGCTAAGCCTCCAGCCGAGGGTCCACCGGATGTTAACCATACCGGCCCGTCCGGAGAGAGGGACGAAGGCGGCCCTGCGCGAGGCGTACGGCGCCTACGACCGGTCGGTGTGGCGGGCCCTCCGCTGGGACGCGGGAAGCGAGGAATACCGGGAGTATCCGGATATCGACAGTTTACAGACAGGGGAAGCCTTCTGGCTGATCACCGCCGAGGGGGAAGCCCCGCTCCTCGGGCCGGGCCGGACGCCGAAGGCTGGGGGACCGAAAGAGATCCCGATAGAAGCGGGATGGAACCAGATCGGGAGTCCGTTCGGCTTTGCGGTGCCGTGGTCGGCGGTACTGGATTCGTCGGGCCTTGGCGGAGCGGCGATTGATGGGCCGGTGTCCTACCGGGACAGCGGGGGGTACCAGCGGGGCGAGCCGGTGCTGCGGCGGTGGGAGGGCTACTTCGTGTTCAGCGCCGAGGCAGACACCTTGGTGGTGCCGCCGGTGGGAGAGGAAGACGTCCAGCGAGCAGCAGGCGGCCCGAAAGCCCTCGCCGGCAGCGACCTGATTGATTACAGACGGACGGGCGGAGGGCCCGGGACCGACCCCTCCGATGTGGAGGAGTCCGCTTCTTCGGCGGCCCACACGAAAGACGACGCGTCCCCCTACACCCTGCGCGTGCAGGCTGGAACGGAGGCGACGGGGCAGAGCCCGGTGTGGCTTGGTCTTCGGGCGGAGGCGAGGCCCGGACGCGACCATCTCGACTTTGCGAAGGCTCCCCCGATCGGGCGGCTCCTGCGGCTGTCGGCGATCGAGCAAGTGGCGGGCCGGTCGGTGCCGCACGCCGGGAGTTTCAAGCCGCCGGTGGACCCGGGGCGCGGGCCGGACGCGGGGCGCAGCTGGGAGCTTCGGTTGGAGAATCAGACGGACGAGGACCGAGAGGTGCGGCTGCAGGTTGAAACGGAAGGGGAGCGGCCGAAGGGCCTGAGCCGCTACGTGCTGGACCTCTCCAGCGGGCGGCGGATCGCGCCGGGGCAACGGCTAGACTTAGAGGCGGGGGAGCGGCGGGCGTTGAAGGTGATCGTGGGGACAAAGGCCTTTGCGAAGGCCAAAAGCGAGGGGATCGAGCTCAGCACGTTCAAGAATGAACTGAGGGGCAACGTCCCGAATCCGTTCGGGGGAGAGACCCAGATCGGGTACACGCTGGGGGAGAGCCGGGAGGTGACCGTCGAGATCTACGACGTGCTGGGGCGGCGGGTGCGCACCCTCGTGAGCGAGAAAAAGCAGGGCCCGGGCCTGCACCGGGTGCGGTGGGCGGGGGAGAACCGGTACGGAG
>CAZTDC010000091.1:0-10441 GCA_964612165.1 uncultured Salinivenus sp. | reverse complement strand
GCCCTCTACGGCCCCGACGCGCTCGGCGGCGTCGTCCACCTCATCACCAAGACGGGACTCCGGAACAGCCGTTCGAGCGAGACCGGACTTTCAGCCAACGCCGAGGGACGCTACGGGAAGAACAACCTGTACGACGCCGGTGGATCGGTCCGGCACGTCGGATCGAACGCGACGGTCAGCGCGGCGGCCACAATGCAGGGTAGCAACGGGCAAACGATCCCGGCGCCCGAAACGGAGGAGGATCTGCCAAGCACGGTTCAAACCGACTTTCAGCGCCGGGCGGCTACGGCCGCAGTGACGCGCCGCGTGGGCGACGCCGCCCTCTACACCCGGGCCGGCCTCGACGACCGCGAGTTCGGCGCTTACCACTTCTACACAAATTTTCCCACCGACCGCGCCCGCGAGGCCACCTCCACCTTCTGGCTTCAAAGTCGGTTAGCAAGTGCAAGCGACGCGAACGCGCCGTGGCAGGTGCAAATTTCGGGCAAGCAGCACCGGGACCGGTACACCTACAACGCCACCACCGGCTCCAACCGCCACATTAGCCGCATGCTGAACGTGCAGGGGCAGGTGTCCCGCACTCTTGGAAGCGTTCGCGTGACGGGCGGCGCGTCCGGGGACTTGCGAGGGGTCGACAGCAACCGAGACGGGGTTCACAGCGACCCCTCAGCGGGTGCGTTCGCAAGCCTGCGCTGGCGCGCCACCTCGCGTCTGACAGTAAACCAGAGCACGCGGGTCGACTACGATCCGGTCTACGGCTTGGAGCCGACGCCGCAGCTCTACCTCGCTTACGACCTCGGCGTGGCAACGCTGCGAGCCGGCGGGGGGCGTGTCGTGCGAGCACCGAACTACGTGGAACGGTTCATCGATTCGCCGACGAACCAGGGGAATGAAAATCTCGACGCCGAAACGGCCTGGTCAGGAGAAGTGGGCGGCGAAGTGCCTCTGCCTGCTGGACTGCTGTTCTCGGTCACCGGCTTCGGACGCACCACCCAAAATTCCATCGACTACCTGAAAAAGCCGGGTTCGTTTGTCTTCCAGGCGCGCAACCTGGATCGCACCACGACGACCGGCCTGGAGACCGAGATGTCTTTAAAGCAGCGCGTAGGACGTGCGGGCGTGAACCTCAACGCGGCGTATACGCTCCTCGACGCACGTTTTGAGACGGAATTCCCGATAGAGAATTACAAGTATGCGCTCACCAACGCCCGTCACCTCGTGCAGGGCAGTGCATCGATCGACGCGGGCCCCGTCACGCTCGGCGTGCAGGGCCTCTGGAAAGATCGGCTCAGAGACAGTGGCCTCGCCACGGACAAATACGGCGTGATCCACACACGCCTCGCCTACCGCACCCAACTCGTCGGGGCCCGCACGACGGTGTCCGCCGAGGTGCGCAACGTCTTCGATCGGGAATATACCGAGATTTTCGACGCGCCCATGCCGGGTCGCACGCTGCTCGTGGGGGCCTCCATCCAACTCTGATCCTCCTTCTCCAGACAGCAACGCACTCGTAGAACGCCGTGGAACGACGACGGAGCGGACGTTAGAATTGCGGCTTGGCACGTGTCTACTGCACGCGCCTCCATGCAGTCTCACGACCGATCCCTCTCCTCTCATGTCCCACGCGCGTCTTCTCGCCTTCACTGCCCTCTCCCTCCTTCTCGTCTCTCCGACGTTCGGTCAGCCCCAGACCGACACCACCATGACGTGGCGCAGCTACAGCCGCACCGGCACGGCGGAGGTGGAGGTCTATCCCGGCCCGCCCGACGAGGAGGAAACCCACACCATCGTCGTGAAGGAGCTGGCCGAGAATCAGGGGCCGTCAACCATCGAGGATTTCCAATACCTGGCCGATCTGGTGGGACGGCAGCTCGGGGTCGATCCGACGGCGGCCTACTGGGTGCTACACTGGGGGAGCTTCTCCTTCGAAGGGGCCGACCCGAACGCCGACAAAGCCCTCTTCCTGCGCGCCACCTTCAACCGCACAGAGAGTGGAAACCTGAGCAGTCCGTACTGGAACGTCGCCTCGAAGACGGACGTCCGGGAGCTAACGGATCGGCGGTGGACCGAGTGACCTCGATCCGCAGGCTCTCGTGCACTCTGCCGACTGATCTGAGTCTTCCTGACGTGCTTCCGTGTACCGAAGACGATCTCGGCTCAGACACCCGCGACAGTGGTCGGATCGGCTCCGCTGTAACCCAAAGGACAGTCCGTTCCTCGTTGCGAACACCTCGACACGACTGAACCGGACCTGCGCGACGATCCGGAGCAATGGGAGTCCCATCCCCGTTGGGGCAATTCCTTTGTGGACAGGATCACATTCGCTCAGTCCCCAGCATAACCCGCTTGTTCGCCATGGCCAGCGGCCGCGACACCGAGGAAACGACGATTCTCGCTACGTACCCCACCCGTCGCGACGCCGAAATGGCCCGCGACTACCTCGCCGACGCCGACATTCGAACGTTCGTGTCCTCCGACGACGCTGGCGGCATGCATCCGCAGATGCAACGCCCCAACGGTGTGAAGCTCCTGGGCATGAGCGGAACGGCACAGCGGGCCCGCTCGCTCCTGGAGGAGGCCAGCCTGCTTCCCGAGGGCAACGAAGAGTGGGGGGGCCCCGACCCTGCTCCGGAGTCGGACCGCTGGGCCTCCACGGTGTACAACGCGGTCCTGCTGCTGGGCGCGCTCGCCATCCTGTTCGTCCTGCTCATGTTTGCACTGGGATAGGACTGGAGAAATAAAAAACACCGCTGCCCCCGGCCCTATGGCCGAGGACAGCGGCGCCACCACTCATCGCTAACGGGAAGGAGTCCGGTCAAAGGATGCTGCCATGCTCCTTCTTGTGCACCAGAACCTCCATCCCACACCACAGCCAACGGGCGGCCTGTCGGAATTATTATGTCCGCCCCTTGGGACCAGGACGGTCGGGACCAGATCACGCTGGATGCCCCCACGGGGCTCTCCCCGAGGCGCGCCCTTCATCGGTTGCCGGACGCCATCTGCGTGGCTTCCGGGAGGCCGCGCAGGCGCAGCATGCTCCAGAGGCCGAACGCGGGGCCGAGGGCGAGCAGGGGAAACGTCCAAGTCCATCCGAGCGTGTCCACGAGGGGCGGCACGGCTCGGAGCGTGACCAGGGTGAGCAGGAAGCCCAGGCTGGTCTGCACCGTGAGCGCCGTCCCCACGTAGCGCGGGTCGGTGAGCTCGCTGACGGCGGCGCTGAACTGCGCACTGTCGGCCACCACGGCGAACCCCCAGACGAGACAGAGCACGGTGAGCACGCCGGGCATCGTAAAGAAGAAGCCCGCAACAAGTGCGCAGAGTCCACTCACAGCGAGGCTCCAGGCCGTGATGCGGGTGCGCCCGAACCGATCGGCCAGCAGGCCGGCCAAGTAGCATCCAATCCCGCCGATGGCAATGACCCCGAAGCCCGCAACGCGGGCCATCTGTTCGCTCCAGCCGGCGGCCCGGTAGCTGGCCAGCAGGAAGAGGGGCACCCACGTCCACATCGCGTACAGCTCCCACATGTGGCCCAGATACCCGAAATTGGCCAGTCGGGGCGGCTCGTTGCGAAGTCCTTCTCCCGCGTGCCGCCAGTGAAAGCCGGAGGCCTGGGCCAGGTACGGTCCCTCTTCAATGAAAAGAGCGGCAATCCCGGCCGCGACGACCGCGAGCCCCGAGGCGATGAGCACGACGGTGCGCCAGGGCGGCAGTCCCCCCGCAGTGCCAAAGACGGGGAGGGCGTTGAGCAGATGGGGCAGTGCCGATCCAACGGTGAGGGCCCCCACGAGCAGCCCGATGCCCTCCCCCCGGTCCTCTTTGCACCACGTGGCCACCAGCTTCATGCCCGGCGGATAAACTCCTGCCAAGGCCACCCCCGTGAGGAAGCGAAACCCAATTGCGGACACCGCCCCCGGAGCCACAGTGACGGCGGCGTTGACGAGCGCCCCGAACAGGGCGGAGGCTGCGAAGAAGGTGTGGGCTGGAATCCGGTCGGCGACGTTCAGGGACGCACTCAGCAGTGCGCCGACCACAAACCCAATCTGCACGCTCATCGTCATCCACGACTGCTCGCCCCCGCTCAGATTCCACTCGGCCGTCAGCTGGGGCACGACGGCCGAGCCCGAAAACCAGAGGGCCATGGCCAACAGGGTGGCGCCCGCCAGCAGACCGAGGGTCAGCGGCTTATGGGCCAGCGTACCGCTGTTCTCGTCGGATGGTGACGAGACGGCATCGCGGGACGTTGAGTCGGTCATGAAGGAACGACAACCGGAAGCAACGAGGACGGTGAACTGGGAATGTTTGTGTCGTCGGGTCGGGGACGGTTACGTCTTTCACCGTTAACGAGAAGATTCCCCCGCTTTTCCCGAACCCTCGTTCGTCCTCAGCCCCTCTGCGGAACTTTGGGGGCGTCGTGCTCGACGAGAAGAACTACTTGTCTTGCGCCTGCGGGATGCCAGGGGCCCCCTCAGTGGTGTGCCTCACGCCGTCAATCGAGCGTCCTTTCGTGCGAGAAACAAGCATCGCAGCGGAGGCCGGAAGCGTCCAAAAAAGCGCAACCAGAAGGATGAGAGGCCGGATCGGGTTCATGGCGTGTATCGGAGATGTGTTGGAGCGCTATCGGGAAGTCTCCTTCGTCGTATCGTACCCTCAAAAAGTAGCAAGCGTCGTTCCTGCCCCGGCAAAACACGCCTGCCAGGCCGCAAATGGGACATAGAGAGGAATCGATCGCCGTCTTCATTTCTATTTTACACGCAAGCAACTGTACGACCCAAATCATCTCTGTCTCCAAACCTACTCAGGGCTCGTCCTGGCGTGTCCCCTCTTCCTCATGACCCGCGCCCTCAACTCGGATTCTGCTCATTTCCGCCTTCGGATACGTTTTTCTCATCGCCAGCGCAGCTGCTTTTGCTGTTGCATGACGCTCGGCAACAGGAGCAACGTGCTGGCAGGCCTCCTCATCACGCTGCTCGACGCCCTGTTCTCACCACAACTCATCTTTTTGTGGAGCGCTGGATTTGGGTCATTCCTCTTCTCCTTCTCTACTGACTGTCCGCACTGCCCGAGGAAGAAAAAGAAAAAGTCACCTCACGTCCCTCGGCGATCTTAAACCAAGGACACAGGTGGAAGTACGTTGATCTTGATGCGAGCGATCGCATCGCAGCTTCTTGTGTTTCGTCTCGAGCTTTTCTGGTCTTTCATGCGCGTCCCCTTCAGTCCGTACCACCTCGGCGAGTTTTTGTCGATGGTCGGCCGCCGCTTTTCACCGCCCCCAACCCGCCCCCCCTCGCTGGATCAAAACTTGCAGCTCCGGGACGCCACTCCGGAATCGTGGATGGGATTCGTGGGCGACGTGTGTCCGCTGTTCGGACGGGCCGCTCAGTTCGGAGCAGGGGTGCAGGCTTTTCTATCAGACTGTGAGGTGGTGGTTGGCAACTTTGAAGGCGTCTTTTCCGACCGGCGCTGGAAGCCGTTTCTCATGAAGCACAGCGCCGACATCTTCGACGTGATGGCGAAAATCCGGCCGTTAGATCGCTGGGTGGTGTCGGTGGCCAACAACCACGCAACGGACTTTGGATCGGAGGCCTTGCACCGGACCCTTCGCACACTCGATCAGAACGACATCCGGTGGATGGGCACAGCGGATCGGCCGCGGCTTCGCCTCACCGACAACATCACCCTCACGGCCTGGACCTGGTGGCTCAATCGACGTGCCGAGGGCGTAGCCCGTCGCGATCCCGGTGTCCCGACTTCCCCCGGCCTGCACATCGCCATCCCCCACTGGGGCTACGAGCACGAGCGGACGCCCCGTCCGTCCCAAACGGTTCCCGAAGGGTACGACCTAACGGTGGGCCACCACACCCATCTTCCGCAGCCCTTCGACCATCGGGATAACGGCCAACTGGTGGCGTGGTCGCTCGGCAACTTCCTCACAGGCAAACAGCTTCCGGTGCTCGGCGAAGGCGCCCTCCTCAAGGTGGGTGTGGCCCGCTCGAGCGACGGCCCGCCCGAGATCACGCGCCTCCGCTTCCGCGAGATCGACCTGGACCGGGACCGGCACCGGTGCCGCGTCACGCTGCGCAACCCGTCTTCCGTTCCCCACGCCGATGCTGACGGTTGAACGATCCGTTCCTCGTGACCGCCTTCTCTGAGCCTCAGCTTCTGGCCGTCGTAACTGCTCTCTCCCGAGCCCAAATCACAAACGAGCGCACAAACGACGATGGGGGACAGCGACCCGTTTCCGGTCCCTGTCCCCCGACGTACAGCGAGTGTCTTCTCGCGTCGAAATCAATAAGTCGTTCTCTATGGAGACGCTACCGACGATCGGTCGCCTCCTACATGCCACCGTACACAGTCCTTGCCGCTTCGTCCGCTCCGTGTAGAGCGAACAGCAGGAGCTAGCCGATGAGTTTCTTCCGGCCGCTCCGGCGGAACTCTTCCTTCGACTTCCGGGCGACGCGGTAGGACGTTTCGATGCGCTCCCGCAAGATGCCGCTCGTGAGCGACATGACGAATGAGAGCGGCGCCAACAGCATGTGAGTCATCAGAAAACCAACAAAGTAGGGGCGTGACTGAGGTCGGGAAAAGACGTACGTCTCAAATCCCATGTAGAGCGTCCAGAGGGTGGCAAGGACGAGATAGGTAATCATATCGATGATATCATTTGGTTCGGTAGCTTACTTTCGCCAATACCTACCCGTCCCCTCAGTCAAAGTTTTCTTTGGAGTGTGAGCTTCTTGTTGCCTTACTGTTGTGTTTCCTTTACGAGAATGTCGCGAGAATCGAAGTTGAACGTTCTGTTTACTGACCCTCACTATCGTACCTGGAAGCGCTTTTTGTTTTACCAAATGTCAACAACAAGAGTTGACTATTTTCCGCCTAGACGAAAAGGTTTTTATTCTTGACATTTCTTCCATGTCCTTGAGGAGATCAAAACTGGCCTAGGAAGCGGACATCGTTTTCGTAGAAGATGCGGATGTCGTCGATGCCGTGGCGCAGCATGGCCATGCGCTCCACCCCCATGCCTACGGCGTAGCCGGTGTACCGCTCCGGATCAACGTCGACGGCGTCGAACACGTTGGGATGCACCATGCCGCACCCCAGAATTTCCATCCACTGGCCGCCGTCCTCAGCGTCCTCGTCCTCCCACCACACGTCCACCTCGGCGCTGGGTTCAGTGAAGGGGAAGTAGCTGGGCCGGAAGCGGAGCGTCACGTCG
Source organism: uncultured Salinivenus sp. (assembly GCA_964612165.1). Taxonomy (GTDB): domain Bacteria; phylum Bacteroidota; class Rhodothermia; order Rhodothermales; family Salinibacteraceae; genus Salinibacter. The sequence continues at coordinate 3,225 of CAZTDC010000091.1, read as the reverse complement.
TCGCCGAAGAGGGCGCGGGCAAGGCTGTAGAGGGCCTGCTTGAGCTGCGCCATCGTCACCCCCTCGTCCACGTACAGCAGCTCCACCTGATGGAAGAGGCAGAAGGACTTGTACGAGATCGCCTCGTTGCGGTAGACGCGACCCGGCACGGCCACCCGAATGGGCGGCTCCTGGTCCTGCATGATCCGAATCTGGCCGGGCGAGGTGTGGGTGCGCAGGACCGTGGGCTCGTCGGTGGAAAACGAGTTGTCCTTGGACGCCCCGTCGTCGGGCGCCTCCTTCAGGAAGAAGGTGTCCTGCATGTCGCGCGCCGGGTGATCGGGGGGAAAGTTGAGGGCCGTGAAATTGTGCCAGTCGGTCTCAATCTCCGGTCCTTCGTAGGTCGAGAAGCCCAGTCCACGCAGGATGCGTAGAATCTCGTCGAGGGTCTGCGTGAGGGGATGGGTCGATCCGTGAAAGTCGCGGCGCCCCGGGAGTGTGAGGTCGATGTCAGGGCCCGACTGCTGCTCCTCCCGCTTAAGTCGCGCCCTGGCCTCCTCAAGCCGCTCCTCGGCCCGGTCCTTCAGGGCATTGACCCGCTTGCCAAACTCGGGCCGCTCCTCGGGCGGCAGGTCGCCGATCCGGTCGAACAGGTCCGTAATGGCCCCCTGGTTGCGACCGAGGTACTTGATGCGGAACGCCTCGGCTTCGTCCTCGCTCTCGATGGGTTCATTTTCGATCTGCTTGTGGAGCTCTTCAATCTCGTCGGGCATGGATGTGCGTTTCGGGTTGTGCGTTGCGGGGTAAACGTGTGTGGCCCGTGTTGTGGCAGGTGTGCGCAATGGGGATCGTGCAATCTGACAGCCAAAACGGCTCGCTCTCGTCGGGAAGACCGCCCCATTTGGCGATGGGGTGCGGTGACTCCACAAGGGAGACGACTCGCACTTAGAATTCAGGAGTCTCACCGTTTCCCGCACACCCGCCTGGTGTGTAGAGCAGTCCCCGCCGAAATAAAAAATCCCGCCGAGCCTGCCGGGCAGGGGCGGGATGTAATCACCGAAAATGTCGGCGGTCGGCAGTCAGCACCCCTGCGGGATCCGTGCAGTCGAAAGCCCGAAAACAAGCCGGGATGGAAGGCCTAGCGACATCGCAGCAGTGCGGCCAATGCAGGGAGAATGCGTGTGCCGTGAGTTCCTCGTCACGCTGCACGCGTCACGCATCTACTCCATCACGTGGTCGACAATCTGCTCGAAGGCGTCCGGATCGTGTACAGCCAAGTCTGCCAGCACCTTCCGATTCATGTCCAGGTCGGACTTGCGGTACTGCCCCATGAACTGGGAATAACTCACGTCGTGCTGCCGGGTCGCGGCGTTGATCCGGGTGATCCACAGACGCCTGAACCGCCGCTTCTTCTGGCGACGATCGCGATAGGCGTACTGCAGCCCCTTCTCAACCGCGTGCTTGGCCACCTTGTACACCTTGCTTCGACGGCCCCAGTAGCCCTTCGCCTTGTTCAAAATTTTCTTCCGGCGACGGCGGGTGGCCGGCTTGTTGGTTGCGCGCGGCATAAGCAATCAGATAGTCGATTCGTAGAGTCGAGCAGAATACAAACGTAGGCAGCGGGCGGCGAGGCGTTCAACCTGCCGCCCGCAAAGACTTCAGCAACACCAGATGCAGGCCCTGTGGAGGCCTCAGCTCTGGCGAGACACCGACCCCTACGTCGAGAGCATGCGCTTGATGCGCTTCCGGTCGGCCTTGTCATCGATGACGACGCTCTTGCGCAGCTGGCGCTTGCGCTTCGAGGTCTTCTTGGTGAGCAGGTGGCCCTTGTTGGCCTTCTTTCGCTTCACCTTGCCATTTCCCGTTTTCTTAAAGCGCTTCTTCGCGCCGCTGTGCGACTTCATCTTAGGCATGACGATAACACCCCGAGGGATCTTCGTTCGTGAGCACGTGCGAATCGGATACCCGTGTATGGACCGTCTGCGGGCGCGTTCCCGCTCTACGCTCCTTTCACGGAACCACAGGCTCAAAGTCACTGGACATTCTTTGCAGCAAGAAGGATCAACCCGGGACTCCGGCGCAGAGCGTTCCGGCTCTTACTTGTTCTTATGTGGAGCAAGGATAGTCGTCATGCGCCGGTTTTCCATCTGCGGCTGCTGATCGATTCGGGCCACGTCCTGGAGCCGTTCGATAAGGCGACGGAGCAGGTCCATGCCCTGGTCCTTGTAGACGATATCGCGTCCGCGAAACTGGACGTACGCCTTGACCTTGTTGCCGTCCTCTAAAAACTCGCGGGCGTGGTCCGCCTTGAAGTTGAAGTCGTGCTCCTCGGTCTGGGGCCGGAAGCGAAGCTCCTTCATCTCCATGGACTTCGACTTCTTCCGGCGCCGCTTCTCCTCCTTCTGTTTCTCGTAGCGGTACTTGCCGTAGTCCAGGATTTTACAGACCGACGGATCGGCGTCCGGAGCGATCTCAACAAGGTCGAGTTCGTGATCGCGGGCCCGCTCCAGGGCCTCTTCGACTGGGACGACATCATGGTCGCCGTCCGGCTCTACGACTCGCACCTCGTCGGCACGAATTTCTTCATTTACGCGAAGTTTATCGACGTCAGCGATGGCGGTTGAGGGGTTTGTTGAGGGAAGAACTCGATTCAATTCGAATAGCTCGGACGAAACGATGTCCGACCAAGGTCACCCGATCCAGAATAAATCAAGTCGGGGATTTAATATACACGCCACCCATCCTGTGAGGTTTCAGTGAAGGCCGTCTAAACAGCGGACTGTGTGGCGAATTGTGGGAGAAGTTAGTCGAGGGTCGGCTCAAACACCTCGGTGGTCTGCTCGAGGAAGTCCTCGACGGACACGGTCTCCTGCTGGCCCTCGTCGTACGTACGGACGGATACGGTGCCGGCGTCTTCCTCTCTCTCCCCCACCACAAGCATGTACGGAATCTTTTGCGTCTCGGCCTGACGAATCTTGTAGCCCACCGTCTCGTCGGACGTGTCGACCTCTACGCGGACATCGGCGTCGCGCAGCCGCTGGGCCACCTCACGGGCGTACTCGTTGAAGTCGTCGCCCACCGGGATGATCTGTGCCTGCACCGGCGCGAGCCACGTTGGGAAGTTGCCGCCGCAGTGCTCGATGAGCACGCCGATGAAGCGCTCCAGCGAGCCGAACGGGGCGCGGTGGATCATCACCGGGCGCTTCCGCTCGTCGTTTTCGTCGACGTACGTGAGCTCAAACCGCT
>CAZTDC010000090.1:0-10560 GCA_964612165.1 uncultured Salinivenus sp. | reverse complement strand
GCAGAAAATGGCCTGAGGCCCGCGGGCACTACACTGGAATTTCTCGAACTCGCCCGACTCCGTCGCGCTCGGACATGAGAAATTCCAGTCGTTCCGCGCCGACGGTTCTCCGGGCGGCCATTTTCTGAAGGCCGGAAGGAGCGATGAACGATTCTTTTCGAGTCTCAACCAGTGAGACTCCTTCGATCCGAACAACTTCACACTGTTGTTGCTGCACCAAACCCGCCCCCGCCGGGCGTTTCGATGCGGAGGCGGCTGCCGGCGGGAAGACGCCGCGAGAAGTGCGCGGGGAGTGTCTCTTCTGTACCGTCGGGGCGCACGAGGACATTGCGGCCCGGAGCGCCACGGTCACCGCCGTCGCGCCCCCACGGCCCCTCCGCCCGCCGGGTGCTGAGCATGGTGACCGTGACGGGCACGAGCACCTCGTAGATCCGCACGAGGCCATCGCCGCCTCGGTGTAGGCCCATGCCCCCACTGCCGTCTCGCAGGCAATAGGTCACCACCCGGAACGGATACGCCTGCTCCAGCGCCTCAATAGGTGTGTTGAGCGTATTCGTCATGTGGACGTGCACACCGCCGAGTCCGTCCCGGTCGACACTCGCGCCCATGCCGCCCCCGATCGTTTCGTAGTAGGCGAAGGACGACCCGTCGCGCCGCCGACCCCCAATCGTGAGATTGTTCATCGTCCCCTGGCCCGCGGCTGGGACCGCATCGGGAAGCGCCTTCGACAAAGCACCCAGCACCACGTCGACGATGCGCTGCGAGGTTTCGACGTTCCCACCAGCCACCGCGTGCGGCGCGTCGGCGTTCACGATCGTCCCCTCCGGAGCCGTAACCGTCACGGGCGCATGGCTACCCCCATTCATCGGGATCTCGCCGCCGGTGAGCCCCTGCACCACGTAGTAGCAGGCCGACTCGGTGATCGGCAGCACGGCGTTCAGGTTGCCGTCGACGGCGGGATCCGTGCCGTCGAAGTCGAACGTTACCGTATCCCCGTCCACCGTGGCTTCCGCCCGAATAGTCGCTGCCTCGCCCTCCGCCAGCTCAAGCGTGTCCTCGAACGAATAGGTGCCGTCCGGCCAGTCGGACAAGGCGGCGCGGACGCGTCGCTCGCTGTAGGTCTGCAGAAACTGGGCGTACGTCATCACCTCGTCGGCGCCGTGCGCAGTGGCCATCTCTTGAAGGCGCCGCTCGCCAACGGCGTGGGCCGCCCGCTGGGCCGCCAGATCCCCCTGTCGCTCGTCCGGCGTGCGGACGTTGCGCAAGACAAGGTCCATCAGCGCCTCGTTCGGCTCGCCCCCCTCGTAGAGCTTCACGGGCGGAATGACGAGCCCCTCCTGCACCAGCTCAGTGGCCAGGGGAAGTGAGCCCGGTGTCATCCCGCCCACGTCGGCGTGGTGCGCCCGGCTCGCAGCAAAGAAGACGGGCTCATCGTCCTCGTCCACGAAGATCGGGGAGACCATCGTCACGTCCGGCAGGTGCGTACCGCCTTCGTAGGGGTCGTTGAGAACGACCATGTCGCCGGGCCGCCAGGTGGTCACGGCATCGAGCGCAGCGGCCACGCTGGCCGGCATGGCGCCGAGGTGAACGGGGATATGGGCCGCCTGGGCCACCAGCCCGCCCTCTCCATCGAAGAGGGCACAGGAGAAGTCGAGGCGTTCCTTGATGTTGGGCGAGTAGCTGGTGCGTTGGAGCGTCCCCCCCATCTCCTCCGCTACGCCTTCGAAGCGGTGACGGTACAGCTCCAGTAGAATGGGATCGGCGTCGGTCATCGAATGCAAACGGAACGAAGTCGAAAAGATCAGTACCGGATTTTGAGGGAGACGACCGAGCGCCGGCCGGGAAGCGTGCGGGGCCATCGGGTCAGGCTGTTGCCGTCCGTCGGGCGAAGGCCCCAGTCCGCCACGTTGGCGCGGTCGAAGACGTTCACGAGACCAATCCGCCCCGTCACCGTCACATCGCCCCAGTTGTGCGTGGCCACGAGGCCCGCGTCCACCCGATAGAGCGGCGGAAGCACGTGGTCGGCGGGCCGTCCCAGATCGGGGCGACCCCGATTCTGTTGAAGCTTGTCGGACGACAGGTACGCGTAGTAGGCCCGTCGGTAGCCCCATCGGCGTCCCCAGATGCCGTTTCCCTGCAAATCGAGGGCAAGCACGTCGCCGATCGGTACGCGACCCTCTAGCGTCAGCCGGTGCGGCTCGGCCCACGGGGCCGGCACCAGTCGATCCTCGAATCGCCCCGGAAAGGTGCGGCGGGCGTGGGTGTAGGTGTAGCGAAGCGTGCTCGCCCCGGCAGCGCCCTCATACGACAGATGCACGCCGCCACCGTACGCCCGCCCCCGACTTCCGGAGAGCACCTGCAAAGGACCCGCCTGCCCTCCGTCCTGCAGCGCCGGATAGTCGACCGCCAGCAGGTGCGGCTGCCACTTCGCGTAGCCCTCCATGCCCACCGTCCACGCCGAGTGCGGGGACCAGGTTGCGTCCGTGGCCAGATGGTAGGTGCGGGGCGGAGCGAGTCCCTCCGGCACGGGCATCCAGACCTGTGCGGTGGGCACAACCGACGTGGTGCCGTCCCGGCTCAGCTCAAACTGGGTCGTGTACCGCCGGTACAGCCCACCCCCTATTCGCAGCGACACGCCGCCGATGGAGGTGTGGGGACGATGATAACGAAGACCCGCCCTCGGCTCCACGTACGCGGTCCCTCGCCCCGGATGCGCCGTGAGCCGCACGCTGCTTTCGAGCGTCGTGAACGATCCAATTCCCATCTCGGCCTGCCCGGCCGCCGTCAGGCGCAGCACCCGATCTGTGTGACGCACGGTCCCTGCAAAGGGATTTTCCAGGCGAACCTGCGTTCCCAACGACGTGACGCCTCCCGACAGTGTTAGTCGGTCCCGTCCCTCAAGATCGAGGGCGAGCCTGCCGTCGAGTCCGATTTCCATCACGGCGTTGGATGTGCGCGACCCCGACGGCTGCTGGGCCCGGAAGTCGGGCGCGGGATCGGAATCACCACCGAGAATCTCCCACTGTAGCCGGCCAACTTCGTAGCTCGACGAGGCGTCGTAGCGGCTTAGCGCGGCCTGTACCGTCCCCGTTGCCTGCTCGCTCAGCCGCGTCTCGTAGCGGGCCTGGGCCACGGTGTTCGTCCAGGCATACCGGTCGGAGGTGGGAAGCGAAAATCCGGTGTCCGAATCTTGTTGACCAGCGCTCCCACTTGCAGCGTTGCCCCCGGGGTCCACGACCAGGTCGGTGCCAAGCATGCTGCGACCGCGGTACGCCGACACGGAGAGGTGCTGGGTTGGACCGAGGGCAAAGCGCGCCGCCCCGTGCAGGTCGTAAAACCAACTCCGCGGCTGCGCCCGTTTGCCCCTGAAGGCCCCGCCGGCAAGTGACGTGTCGGCCGCAAGCTGAGCCGCTGTGAGCACCGGATCGAGCACCGACCATGTGTCGATGAGGCTGGACAGTGCGTACGACTGGTGCAGATCCCAGAGGCCCATTCGCCCCGCCCCCATGACCGTAGCGGTCGTTTCGCCCAGGGACGCGGTGCCCTCAGCCCGTCCGTTGAGACTCACCGGATCAATCTGCGCGGTGGCGTAGCGCACCTCCTCTCGCTGGAGGTCATGCTCAAGTTCGATGACGCCGGAGAGGGCGTTGCCCCGAAGCGCTCCGAATCCGGCCTTTCGGGCGGTAAGCCCCTCAAGGGCCAGCGGGCTGAAGGCCCCGAGCAGGCGGCCGGTGGTGGCGGGATTGCGGACCGGCACGCCGTCGAGGCGCACTTCGTGCTCACTGGTGGCCCCGCCCTGCACGTGCAGATCCGCGTACGGGGCCTGCGTGGTGATGCCCATGAGCGTCCCGGCCGCGTGCGCCACGCTCGGGGTGCCCGCGGCGGTCGATTGGGCTAAGTGGTCGTACGAGAGGGTTGCGTACTCGCGACTCGGGGCCAGGTGTTCCGCGGTGGGGGCATCGACCACCACTGGCTCAACGGCAACGGACGTTGGGGGCAGCCGGATGGTCGGGCGGACGGTATCGCCGGGCGCAACGGACACGTCTATCTGACGGCGTTCGTAGCCGACATGACTCACGACGAGGGTGTGCGGTCCCTCCACCACCCCTGAAAGCCGAAACCGTCCGCCTGCATCCGCCACGACGCCGTCTTCGCTCGCCGCCACTCGCACGTGGGCCTGGGGCACGGGCCTGCCTCCCTCTGCCTCCCGCACAACGCCCCGTATCGCGCCCCGCTTTGGCGGCTTCCGAACGTCCGCCTTGACCACGTACGTGCCCGCCGACGTCTGAACGAAGTCGAGACCGGTTCCGGCAAGCAGGCATCGGAGCGTAGCCTCCGGCGCATCCGCGTCGACAGCGCAGGTCGCAGCGTGCCCGCGCACAAGATCGGCGTCGTAGGCGAGGCTCACCTCGGCGGTGGCCGCCAGGCGTTCCAGTGCCGTTCCGAGGCTCCCCTCGGCCCCCGACGAGGCGGCATCGCTCCCTGTCGATTGCGCTGACACACGTGACCAGGGAAGGCTGCCGGCAAGAACGAGGAGCACGCCCAGTGCCAAAATCGGTTTGATTCGACGCATCTGGGAGTCCATGACGCCGTAGCCGCAAGGGAAGGGACCCGAACGTATCTGCGCTACCCATCATTCGGCCCGTCAAAAAGCTCGTAGCCCCGGCTCGTGGGCCGATAGTTGAGATCGAGGGCCGTGCAAAGATCCCGGAGGATTGTGTTTAAAGGGGTCGGATTTGGATAGTAAAGCGAGACCGGCGCATTGGTCCGCGGCACCGACTCGTGCAGCCGAATCACGGTGTCGTAGCGCTGTTCGAGTTCGTGCGTCACCCGACTGAGGGGGGCCTCGGTGACCGCAAACCCGTTCTGACGCCACGCGAGGACAGGATCGACCTCTGTCGTCTGAGGCGACGTGGGAGCGGCTCGACTGGTTCGAACCCGGCTTTTCTGCCCCCGCTCGTCCAACAGAACGGCCTGGTCGGAGCGACCTCGCGCCTGCACCCGGACGGCCCCCTCAGTCACCGTCACGGCCGTGGTCGAATCGATCGCCGTTCGGGCACGCACGTTGAACTGGGTGCCCGTCACCTCCACCCGAGCGCTGGCGGTCTCGACCACGAACGGTCGGGATCCGTCCTCCACCGCAAAAAAGGCCTCCCCGTCGAGCTGCACCGCACGCCGCTCGGCGGACACGAAGGGCCACGACTCGAAGCCGCGCGGGTAGGTGAGCACAGTCCCGCTGTTGAGCTCCACAGTCGAGCCGTCCGGCAACGTGGCCGTTTGCTGCTGGCCCGGCGCCGTCGTGACCCGAACGGGCTGAGGCCACATCCAGATTCCAGCAACCGCCACCAGTAGCGCCACGACAGCAGCCCCCACCCATCGGCCCCACCGGCGGGTGCGATCGGGGCGTTCGGGCCGTCGGTCGGTCCGGGCAGACGGGGTCTCCTCGGCGTCGGGGGAGCCCGCCGCCTGCGGCTCCCCGTTCGTCCCGGGGAAGGGCGAGGCAGGATCGGACTCGGGGCTCACTTCGGGCCGGCGGCGCCGGAGGGCCTCCCACTCGTCCTTGAGGTCGGGCGCCTCGTCCGGCGCGGGGTCTACCTCCCCGAGCACCTGCCAGAGGGCTTCGAGATCTGCTTGCTCCTCGGCGTCCTCGGCCTGAAGCCGGTCGCGCAGGGCGGACGGTATGGAATCGGAATCACGACTCATGTCGGTTGAGGAGGTCCGGTTCGTAGTCCTGAACGCGAGTGCGGAGCCGCTTCAGGGCGCGCACGATGTGATTGTTGACGGTCCGGGCGGAGATGCCCATCACCTCGGCAATCTGCTCGTGGGTCAGCCCTTCGAAACGACTCAGAACGAGGGCGTCCCGCTGCCGATCCGGCAAATCGGCGATCCACGCCCACAGCTTCTCTTCGAGCCACTCCCCCTCCGCGGCCACATCCGGCGGATCGGGTGCGGCCGGCTGGACGTTCGAGTCCTCGCGGATATCGTCCTCTTTTTCACTGTGCGTTTCCGCGTTGCGCCGGTGGTTGTACGCCAGATTGCGAGCCGTCCGGTACAGATACGCCTCTAGCGACTGGCTCGGATCCAGCGTCTCGCGCGCGTCCCAGAGGCGCACGAAAGCCTCCTGCGTGATGTCGCGGGCGGCGGCTCGCTTTTTCGTGAGCGACTGGGCGTATCGAAAGAGCGGCTCGTACATCGCCTCAAACACCGCCGCGTACGCCTCCCGATCCGACGCCCTTAAGCGCCGGCACCAGTCTGTAAAATCGTCCGCGTCGGGCATCGGAACGATCAACCTATGCGTCGAACCATCGAAAGCAGCGCCCCTCTCGTCCTTGGATACACGCGAATCGCCTTCGGTGACCAGTCGGTCCCGCCGGAGAGGCGCGGTCGTGTCGCTCCGGCAGGACGTGTCGCGCATCGGCATCGGTCCGCAGAGAGCGACCGTACCGGAACCGAAGCGTCGGGCCCGCGCAGATTCTTGAAGAGACCTCTTTGTACAATTGGAAATGTCCGCGGAGCAGAATCAAATACGGGCGAAATGCATATATGGATTTGCCTACTCCAGCCACGCTTTCCGACTTTCGTCAGTACCTTAACATTCCTCGGAAGCGCTTCCACCCCCAGCGAAGTGCCGCGTGGCTTCGCACTGTTCGCTCAAATCAACCCGTAACAACCCATGATGGACGAAAACGCCGTCGACACCCCTACGACCCCGGAAGACGAACGCTCTGCCTACGAGAAGGCACAGGAAGAGCAGGAGGATGTCGATCCCCGCACTATTCCGCAAAAGCTGGAGGAGGAGCCGCCCATTGGGGACGAGATCGAATATCCGGACTACGACGACGAAGACCACGAAACGTGGCAGATCCTCGTCGAGCGCCAGATGGAGCAACTTCCCGGCCGCGCCTGCAACGCCTACATGCGCGGGCAGGACGTGCTCGGTCTTGAAGCCGACCGCATTCCGCACCTGGCCAATCTAAGCAAGCGGCTTGAGGAGGAAACGGATTGGACCGTCGCCAACGTACCGGGCCTGATCCACGAGAAGGACTTCTTCACGCTGCTGTCCGAGCGCAAGTTTCCGTCTACGAATTACGTCCGCCCGAAAGAGGAGCTCGACTACACGCCGGCGCCGGACTGCTTCCACGACATCTTCGGCCACATGCCGATGCTCACGCAGCCGGACTTTGCCGACTTCTACCAGCTGTTCGGGCAGGCGGCCCTCAACGCTGAAGGCGCCGACCGTCCCCGACTGGAGCGCCTGCACTGGTTCACCGTCGAGTTTGGCCTGATTCAGGAAGAAGGCGAGCAGCGCATCTTCGGCGCGGGCATCGTCTCTTCGAATGAGGAGGTTACCCACGCCCTCTCCGATGAGGTCACGGTGCATCCGTTCGATCCCGAGCACATCGTCGAGAAGGACGACTATGAAGTTTACAATCTCCAAGACGAACTCTTCGTGCTCGACTCGTTCGAACAGCTCGTAGAGGGCTTCGAGAGCTGGACGAAGAGCAGGGGCCTTCTGTAACCTCCTCTCCTGACCGAAATCGGGCTGTTTTGCCGTCCGCTATCGAGGATCAGTTTGCGCCTCGTCCTGCAGTCTCGCAGGGCGAGGCGTTTTTGTTTATGCGTCCCCGAGTCAGAAAACCTCGACGGAGCGTACGCTTATCTTAATGAGGTGCAACCACAAATCGTCGAATAAGGGAAAAACCGCTGCCATGGAAACAGACACGCAAGAGCGGCTCTCGGCGCGCATCACCGGCCGCGTGCAGGGCGTGGGCTTCCGCAACTTCACCCGAATGCGTGCACGCCAGCTCGGGGTTACGGGCTGGGTGCGCAACGAGCGCGACGGCTCGGTGCGGCTGGAGGCCGAGGGGCCGCGTAGTGCCCTCAAGGACCTCCTCGACGCCGTCCACGAGGGGCCGCGCATGGCCCGGGTCGAAAACGTGGAGGCCGACTGGAAAGACTCGACGGACGAGTTTTCCACCTTCCGCGTGCAACGGTAGCCGCTGCCTTCGTCCGATCCCTGCCGTCATGGCTTCCCCGTCCGGCGTGTCCTCAGATCCCTCCACGCGACTGGCTCTCCTCGATCGGGCCGTCCAGCGGCTGGAGGCGGCCGACCGGGACGCGCCCCGCCGGACGGCGGAATGGCTGTTGACGGAGGTGCTCGACTGCGATCGGGGACACCTTTATGCCCATCCGGAGCGGCCCGTCGGGCTCGACGACGCCCGTCAATTCGAGGACATGGTGGAGCGGTGCGTGGATGGGGAACCCCTTCAGCACGTGCTCGGCTACGCCTCTTTCCGCGGGCTGCGCATCCAGGTGTCGCCGGCCGTCATGGTGCCACGTCCAGAAACGGAGGAGGTCGTGGAGGCGGCGCTCGAAATGATCGACGACGTGGACACGCCCCACGTTCTGGATGTGGGAACCGGAAGCGGCTGCATCGCCCTCGCGATCAAACACGACCGTCCGGACGCGCAGGTGCAGGCCTGGGACGTCAGCCCCGACGCCCTCGCCGTCGCCCGCGAGAATGCAAATCGACTTGGCCTCGACATCCACTTCGCCGAGGTGGACCTCTTCTCCGACACTCTCGGGAACTCGCTCGCGGCGCCAGTCGACCTGCTTGTCTCAAATCCGCCGTACATTCCCGACGATGAGGCCGAGGCGCTGCCGTCCGTGGTCCGCAACTACGACCCCGACGTGGCGCTCTTCTCGGGCGACGATCCGCTGCGCTTCTACCGAGCACTTGCCGCTCGCGCCTCCACCCTCTGCCGCCCCGGGGCCGCTGTCGTCCTCGAGACACACGCCGACTACGCCCAGGACGCAGCAACGGTGCTACAGCAAAACGGGCTCGACGACGTGCGCGTCCAGACCGACCTGAGCGGACGCCCTCGCATCCTGTCTGCGCGCCATCACAGCGCGTGAGTCGGGCGGATGGCCGCCGCTTTTCATGCGCTCATTTGAATAGAACCCAATCGTTCGGTTATTTCGTGGCGGCGCCCCTTGTTTGTTTGCCACCGCCTTCCATACGTCTCCCGCACGTAACCGCTTACATCGCATGTCCCCCGACTTTCCGATTTCCAACATCGACCTGGCCATTATTGTCGGGTACTTCGTCATCGTCGGCATCATTGGCTACGTCATTGCTCAGCGCATTGAGAGCGGCGATGACCTCTTCCTGGCCGGACGCACTCTCGCCTGGGGCACCATCGGGTTTTCGCTTTTCGCGTCGAACATCTCCAGTACGACCCTCATCGGGCTCGCGGGCGACGCCTACCGCACGGGCATTGCGGTGTCGAACTACGAGTGGATGGCGGGCGTGGTGCTCGTATTCATCGCCATCTTCTTCATTCCGTTTTTTATCCGGTCGGAGCTGAGCACCATTCCGGAGTACCTGGAGAAGCGTTTTGACGTTCGGTCTCGAAAGTACTTCTCCGGACTGACGATCTTTACCAGTGTCATCATCGATACGGCGGGGGGCATCTACGCAGGGACACTGGTCCTCAAAACCTTCTTCCCGGACCTCATTCCCGGGCTCGGCCCCGAGTTGGACTTTTACACCACGTGCTTCATTCTCGCGGTCATCGCCGGCGTCTACACCGCCGCCGGCGGGTTGGCCGCGGTCGTGTATACCGATGTGCTCCAGGCTGTCATTCTGCTCGTCGGATCGGGGTTTATTGCAGTCATCACCTTTGCGCAGTTCGACTTTTCGTGGGCCCAGGCCACCGCTCAGTTGCCGGACCAGCACCTGTCCCTCATGCGCCCAATGGACAGCGAAGGCCTTCCGTGGCTCGGAACGCTGGTCGGGGTGCCCATCCTTGGCTTCTACTACTGGGGCCTCAATCAGTATATCGTTCAGCGCATCCTAGGGGCCCGCGACCTGAACAATGCCCGCTGGGGCGCCATGCTCGGGGGACTCTTGAAGCTCTTGCCGCTTTTTATCATGGTGCTGCCGGGCGCATTTGCGTTTACGCTCTATCCGGACCTGTCCTCCCCCGACATGGTCTTCCCCACGCTCGTCACCGACCTCCTTCCGGTGGGCGCAGTGGGTCTCGTCTTGGCCGGCCTCATCGCCGCCATTATGTCCACCATCGACTCGACCCTCAACTCGGCCTCGACGCTCATCACGATCGACTTTGTGAAGCCCGTGTGGCCGGACCTCACGCCCAGCCAGGTGGGTACCGTCGGGCGGTACACCACCATCATTCTGATGCTCTTCGCAGCCGTCTGGGCGCCTCAGATCCGCGAGTTTCCGGGGCTTTGGAGCTACATCCAATCCGTGCTCTCGTACCTCGTGCCACCGGTGGTCGCGGTCTTCCTGCTCGGCGTATTCTGGCCGCGCACCAATGGATCGGGCGCCTTTGCCACCCTCCTCGGCGGCCATGCCCTTTCGATTGCCGTCTTCCTCTTCGCTCAGGACGGCATTCTGTACGAAAATGCGCCCATCGACCTCCACTTTACGATCATAGCAGGCATCCTCACGGCACTGTGCGTGCTCATCCTCGTCGTCACCACGTTGACACTGGGCGAAGCCCCCGACGCCGAGAAGATTGACGACCTTACCTGGGC
>CAZTDC010000089.1:0-10587 GCA_964612165.1 uncultured Salinivenus sp. | reverse complement strand
GTGGAGGACCCCGACAAGCGCGACCCGCGCGACTTTGCGCTCTGGAAGCACGATCCCGATCACCTCATGCACTGGCACAGCCCGTGGGGCTGGGGCTTTCCGGGCTGGCACATTGAGTGCTCGGTGATGGGCATGCGGTACCTTGGGGACCGCTTCGACCTCCACACCGGCGGAGAGGACCTCATCTTTCCCCACCACGACTGTGAGATTGCGCAGAATCAGGCCCTCACGGGGCACCAGGTCATCAACTACTGGGTGCACACGCGCTTCTTGCAGGTCGAGGGGGAGAAGATGTCGAAGTCGAAGGGCAACTTTTACACCGTTCGCGACCTGATCCAGCCCAGCCCCGACGACGACCACGTGCCCGAGTTCGTCCGGCAGCGCGGCGGCGTCGATCCGCTGGCCCTCCGCTACGCCCTTCTGCAGGGCCAGTACCGCAAACCGTTCAACTTTACGATCGACACCCTCCGCACCGCCGCCCGCCACGTGGAGCGCTTCCAAGAGGCCTCCGAGCGTGTGGACGAAGCGATCGAGGCCGACGTCGATGGTCCCGACCCGATTGGGCCTGAGCTTGGCGATATCTATGACCGCATGTTGGAGGCGATGTGCGACGATCTCAACACGCCGGCCGCCACCGCCGCCGCGCTGGAGGGCGTGAAGCTTCTTGAACAGGCCGACCAGCTCAGCGGGGCCGCCGCATACAGCGCGCGCCACTGGCTGGATCGCACCAATGACCTGCTTGGCATCGTCGAGTCGGAGCACGAGGTGGAGGAGACGCCCGAAGAGAAAGAAGCGGCCCTCCCGACCGAGGACCTGGCCGACTCCGTCAATGAGCTCCTGGCCGACCGGGAGGCCGCCCGCGCCGACGGCGAGTATGCCCGCGCCGATGCCATCCGGGACACGCTCGAGGCTCTCGGCATTGAGGTCATGGATACGCCCGACGGCACCGAATGGCGACGAAAGGCTGAACGCTGACGAGTATTTCGTATCTGGGTGTCGCCTCCTTCGAACCACTGAATCTGGTTGATCGAGAAGAAGACGCTCCTTTCCACAATACGAGAGGTACACCGCGAAATACGCAATACGAAATACGCAATCGAGCACCCCGATTCCAATGGCTTCTTCCTTTGAATACGACCTTCCCCTCCGACCACGACGACTGCGCCAGACCGAAAACATCCGCCGCATGGCCCGCGAGACGCGGCTTGCGACGGACAACCTGATTGCGCCGCAGTTCGTGATGTCCGGCGAGAACGAGCGCGAGGAGGTGTCGTCGATGCCGGACACGTACCGGCACACCATTGACCGGCTCGTCGACAAGGCCGAGACGCTCTACGACCTCGGCATTCCGGCCGTGGCGCTTTTTCCGGCCATCCCAGACGAGCTCAAGACCCCGGACGCCGAGCACGCCCTCGATCCGGATCACCTGTACCCCAACGCCATCCGGGCCCTGAAGGACGCAGTGCCCGAACTGATGGTGATTACGGACACGGCCCTCGACCCTTACAATGCCGACGGCCACGACGGCATCGTGCGGGACGGCGAGATCGTGAACGATGCGACGATCGACGTGATGTGCGAGATGGCGGTTCTTCACGCCGAGGCGGGTGCCGACATCGTGGCCCCCTCCGACATGATGGATGGGAGGGTGGGGGCCATTCGACGGGCCCTCGACGACGCCGGATACACCGACGTGGCGATTCTGTCGTACACCGCCAAGTATTCGTCTTCCTACTACGGCCCCTTCCGGGACGCGCTCGACTCGGCCCCCAAATCCGAAGACGAAGAAACCGAGGAGAAAGAAATCCCCGACAACAAGGACACCTACCAGATGGACCCGGCCAACGGGGAGGAGGCGGTGCGGGAGCTCATGCTCGACCTGGATGAGGGCGCGGACATGGTGATGGTGAAGCCCGCCCTTCCCTACCTCGACGTGATCCACCGCGTGAAGGAGCACAGCGACGTGCCCGTGGCCGCGTACAATGTGAGCGGCGAGTACGCCATGATTACGGCCGCCGCTCAGAACGGATGGATCGACGGCAAAAAATGTGCGATGGAGGCGCTCACCGGCATCCGTCGCGCCGGGGCGGACATCATCCTCACCTACTTTGCTGAAGACGCCGCTCGCTGGCTCTCCGAGTGAGGAGTTTGGGGAGAGGGAAATAGGCAAGACGAAGGCGCCTCGCAACGCTCGATCTCATCGCCCCTCAACCCTCATAACGCACCAACTCATGGCTCGTCACGGAGGGAGGTAGACTGGATTCGAGCGATACCGTATGGGAATCGACTGCACCGGTGAACGAGAATCATTTCCAGAGCTTCACGCCAGCTGCCTTTTCCCCGCCCTTCCGGCTTTTTACCTTCAGATGATGGCAACATACTTCGCAGTCCCCGCTCCAAACCCCCCATTCGAAAACGATGGCAGTTGAAATCAGCCACATCGACTACAGCGACCTTTCCGGCGGCCTCGTCCGCATGATGGACCGATTTAAAGAGGAAGGGACCCTCACCGGCGAGATCGAGGACGACGACCGCCTTCGCGAGGACCCGAACGCGGCCCTCCTCGGCCTCCTCTACGACCAGCGCGTCCGCGCCGAGTCGGCCTTCACCGGCCCGCTCCGCCTCAAAGACCGCCTCGGGCACCTCGACATGGCTATGATCGCGGAGATGGACTTCGACGAATTCCAGGAGCACTTCTCCGAATCGCCCGCTGTGCACCGCTTCACGAACAAGATGGCGGAGAACACCCAGGAGGTGGCGGGACTGATCGCCGAGGAGTACGACGGCAACGCCGCCAACATGTGGAACGACGGCGCGGACCTCGACACCATCGAGAGCCGCCTGCAGGACCTGCCCGGCTTTGGCCCGGCGAAGGCGTCCAAGATCAAGTACGTCCTCCACTACTTTGGGCACCGCGACTTTTCGGACGACGAGTAGGCCGTGGACGTCGACACACATCCTCACAGCAACGACACGAAGCCTCTCCGGTCAGTTCGGAGAGGCTTTTTTCGCTGAGGATCCCCATGCCCTCTCTATCGGTCTTCTGTGGATGACAGCTCCCCAAACGGCCAATGACTGCTGGAGAGGGTGCCCTTAGGGCGTCGACAGCGTTTGTTCGAGTGCCTGGGCGATCTGGTCAACCGGCAACGCCATCAGGACAAACGCCCGCCACGTCCCCTCCTCCGTCTGGTAGACCTCCTGTTTCTCCGGATCGAGGCCTTTCAGGAGGCGGGAGAGATCCGATTCCTGGCTGCGCTCGCCCCCGCCGAGGCATCGCATGACGTTGCCACATCGGGATCGGCGACGCTCAAGCTGAGATCGGAGGGGCGTGAGGAGGTTCTTCTTCGAAAGGAGCGTCTTGAGTTCAGCGGCCGGAGACTCTGCCGATCCCCCCAGAGCTCCCTCAATGGTTGGTTCGAGAGCGGTCACGATGTCCGTCCGGGCAGCATTTATGGCCTTATCGATGGCGACCTGTTTTTGCGAGGAGGTCGCCGAGGCCCGCCCGTAGACGGCAGAGGCGTCCTCGGAGGACTTCTGATACCAGTCCGGCGTCTTGGTGCTCTCCGCCGAGCCGCATCCAATGAGGGTGGTCATCAAAAGAAGTGCCGCACACGCGCACAGGCACAGTTCGAAGCCTTGAGCCTGGCGAAAAGGAACATACATCACGGAGAAAGGGGCGTTCTGACGGTCAGCGATTTGTTGACCTCCCTCTACCGACGCTCGCCGAACGCGATCCTTTTCCGGAGGCATCGAGGGGGACTTCGTTTCACCGATACGGTACTTTCAAAAGAATCGGCGGTCGGGGCGTAACAATCGTCGATCCTCCACCGTCTCGTACAGAGACAGCGTACACAGATGGAGACGCCCTGCATCTTTCCGTCCTGGCGCTGCGTTAGACCCCCCATCGGATTTCCTTTCAGTTCTGACCGGTGTCATGCGACTGACCGACGAAGAAAAAGCTGTTCGACGCGAAATCGAGGACTGGCAGCACGCCGACGCGTCCGTGGCCGCCAAGGCGATGGACTGGGCGATGAAGCCGGTGGACTGGGCCGTCGACCGCGCGGTGGATCCGGAGACGATGGACCGTGTCGTCGACCGCATCCAGCAGTTCCTCTCCACCCTCTCCGATGCGTCGGAGTGGACGTTTGAGGACGACGACATTCTCGACGCCGCCGAGGAGCGGGGCCTACCGGCCAAAACCGTGAGCGACCTGCGCAGCCAGCCGATTGGCGAACTGGATCCGCTTGCTCGAAGCCGCTTTCGCCAGAACACCATTCTCGCCGCCCTGGAGGGCGGGGGCACCGGTCTCATTGGTACAGCGTTCATCGCCGCCGATATTCCACTTCTGTTTACCATCAACCTCCGCCTCATCCAGCAGATTGGGGCCTGCTACGGCTTCCCGCTGCGCGGGCCCATGTTTCGCCCCCTCGTGCTGTCCATCTTCAACGCCGCGGCCTCCGGGGGGAGCGAGGCACGGAACGAGGCGCTGCGTGAAGTTAGCGTGGCGGCCGCCGCCTTCGCCAACGACCTCGACTATAAGGGACGGGTGTCCGGCACCTTCCGCGACCAGAATCGCCACTTCCCCCGCGAGATCGGGAAGGCCCTCGTGGAGCGCAAGCTGGGCCAGACCGTGCCGCTGGCCGGGGCAGCCGTGGGAGCGGGCGTCAACTACTGGTTCACCAGCGAGACGGCCGAGTCGGCCTTCATGTGCACCCGGGCGCTGTACCTGGAGTGGAAGGAACGGAAGTAGTTGGGCACATCCGGCGTGCGGTACAGTGAACGGACAGGACGGAGAACGAGAGTTGCGCGGCCTTTCACGTGACTGGTCCTTTCCAACCCCCCGAACGGACAACGTGACCGGCGGTCGACCGTAGAAGCGGGCTGACGTGCATCGCGAACGTACGGGCTGTTCTTTCTTTCTGGTTTTTCTGCTTTCCCATGCTCGCAGCGATCGTCGGCCGGCCGAACGTCGGCAAGTCCACCCTTTTCAACCGCCTCACCGGCTCCCGCCAGGCCATCGTCGACGACGAGGCCGGCGTTACGCGGGATCGCGTCTACGGCGAGGCCGAGTGGGAGGGCCACACCATCCCCCTCGTGGACACGGGTGGGTACGTGCCGCGCTCGGACGACACGTTTGAACGGGCCATTCGCGAACAGGCCGAAATTGCCCTCCAGGATGCGGACGTGATCCTGTTTGTGGTGGACGTCATGACGGGCATTACCGACATCGACCAGGAGATTGCCAACGTGCTCCGTCAGTCGGATACGCCGGTGATGGTGATCGCGAACAAAGCCGATAACGAGGAGCGCGAGTGGGCCGCAAGCGAGTTTTACCAGCTGGGCCTCGGGGAGGTCTACCCCGTAAGCAGCACCACGAAGCGCGGCTTCGACGAGATGCTGATGGCGCTCGTGGATGCGCTGCCGGACGCGGGCGAGGAGGAGGCGCCGGAACGCACGCGCATCTCCCTGATCGGCAAGCCCAACGTGGGTAAGTCGTCGCTCGTCAACGCCACGCTCGGCTTTGACCGCGCCATCGTGACCGAAACGCCCGGTACCACCCGCGATACCGTCCGCTCGGTCGTTCAGTACGAGGACCGGGAGCTTCTGCTCGTGGACACGGCGGGAATGCGGAAGCGGTCGAAGACGGAAGGGGTCGAGTTCTACGCCACGGTCCGCAGCGAGCGGGCCATCGAAGCGGGGGACGTGTGCATTCTCGTGCTCGACGCCACCGAAGAGTTGCACAAACAGGACCTGTCGGTGCTCTCGCAGGCCGACGAGCACAAGAAGGGCATGGTGATTGCAGTCAACAAGTGGGACCTTGTGCCAAAAGACGATGGCACGATGGACCAGTACACGAAATATCTCCAACAATACCTCGGTACGCTTGACCACGTGCCCATCGTCTATACCTCGGCCGTCACGAAAGAACGCGTGTACGAGCTGCTCGACACGGCTTTGGAGGTGGCCGAAGAGCGCGAGAAGCGGGTACAGACGAGCAATCTAAACGATGTGATCCGGGCGGCGATCAAGGAGAAGCATCCTCCGTCCACGAGCAGTGGGGCGTTCGTCAAAATCAAGTACGCGACGCAGGTGCGCGCGGCGCCGCCGGTCTTCGTGTTCTTCGCCAACCATCCGGAGGGCATTCGCGAGTCGTACCGGCGGTACCTGGAGGGCAAACTGCGCGAGGCGTTTGGGTTCGACGGAGTGCCGTTGACGCTGGTATTTAAGGAGAAGTAGTCTTCTTTCCCGTTGTCCGAAATTCAATGACCGACGATTGCTCTTCAGGTTGAGAAAGATCGACACGAATCCGGGAAACGTGAGATCCCTGAAATCCTGGCGCTCCACGTGCCTGGCCTAGCGCTCTTCACATGGACCCTGTCAAGGAACGGGCTCGTACGAAGCGTCCCGTTTCAAGACGATCTTCTTATGTTTACCACCGATCTCACCGACCGATCTGAGCGAGTACGACTCGGGCGCAAGGCCCGTGCGTACTTCGTTCACGTGCTCACGGCCTCCGGGGTGGCCTTTGCGTTTTTGGCTATGGCCGAGGTGATCCGGACGGACCTGGATCCGCGATGGGTCTTCGGGTGGCTCACACTGGCGGCGCTTATCGACGCGGCTGATGGGCCGCTGGCGCGGAAGTGGGAGGTGCAGAGCTACGCGCCCCGCATCGTGGGGAGCACCATCGATCTGATTGTCGATTATCTCACCTTTACGTTCATCCCCCTTACGCTCGTCTGGCGGATGGACTGGCTTCCGGGCTGGGACGGCCTATGGGTGACGCTCGTCATGGTGGCGAGTCTGTTCGGCTTTGCGAACACCTCTGCTAAGCAGTCCCAGGATGGGTTTTTCCGAGGATTTCCGTCGCTCTGGAACGTCGTGGCCTACTACGTGGGCCTGTTTACGGTCGAATACGGAACGATTGGGGGGTACGGCTCGCTGGCGGCCCTGCTCGTTCTCAGCGTGCTTACGCTCGTGCCGATGCGGTTTGTGTACCCCAATCACGTCGCGATGCCGTGGCGCGCCGTCGTGACCGTCGGCGGTCTCATGTGGCTCGGGGTCCTTCTGGCTTTGCTTCCGACCTTTCCCGGCCTGCCGGCGTGGGGCGGGGAGTGGGTCCTGTGGGGCTCTCTCATTTTCCCGGCCTTCTACTTCGCCATCTCCGGATGGCTTGACTGGACGGATCGGCAAGGAGGGCCTGCCTAATGGTTCGGCATAGCAGAGGTGTGCATTGTCGTGTACGGACGCTCGTTACGGGGAGGCCTGCGTGGAGGAGGCTTCCTCGATTCCGAGCCGAGCACAGGTGTCATGGGCGGCGGCCCGCACCGCCGGGTGGTCGTGCGTCGTGTTCGAACGCAGGGCCTCTTCGGGCAGGGGATGATCGCCGGTCCAGAGGGTCGGTGCAGACGCAGCCGTGTCCCATGAGGCGTCCGGATCCCGGTCGGCGGGAAGGGCCCCGGCGGCGAGGCAGGCGGCCACGCGGGCCGGGATGGACGTCGCCGCAAGGTTCGAGGAGACGAGCGACGCGCCCGTTTCTCCAGCCGACGTGACCACGGATCGAAGGGCCGCTGCCGGGAACGCATATCGGCCGTCCGGCCCCGTTGGCGGCTCCTCGGAGCGGAGGAGGTCGAAGAGGGTTTGAACGGCTTGATCCTCAGCGAAGACGCGAAGGGACTCGGCGAGGGCGTAGTTGGGCTCAGCGGCATTGCAGAGGCAGCGACAGGCCGTTTCGAGGGCTCCGTCCCAGTCGAGCCAGAGGCCCCACGTCGCCAGGATGGAGGGGGGGAGAGGCGATTCCGTCAGGGGAGTCGAGGGGGCGTTGGGGACGGGCTCGGAGGGAACGAGAAGTCCGGCGGACGTGGCGAGGGCCTGGATCGATTCCTCGTTTATAAGAATGTCGTGGAGGCGGAGCGCGTCGTGATTGGGCGCCGTCGGGAGCGTCGCCAGCGCAGTAAGCAGATGGGAGGCGAGCGTCCGGTCGTCCTCCAGATAGGCTGACCAGAGCGCAGCGCTTCCGGGCAGGTGCGCCAGTCCCGTTGCCTCCCCGGTCCCGTCGGAGAGGTCGACGCGAAGAGCCGAGCGGGTGCGACGGGGAATGATCACCGTGGCCACGCCCGGCTGAAAGGGGCCCGGAATTTCCTCGAAGGAGGGAAGCTCAACGTCGTCGAACGAGACAAGATGCTGGAGGGCCGAGGCGGTGTACGGTGGACTCAGCGCCCAGAGTCCCCCGTCGCCCAGGAGGAGCAGGCGCTCGGGATTGGTGGGGGCGCTCCAGCCGGCCGCCGGATCGGCCAGCTCGTCGGTTTTGAAGCTGGAGATGGGATCCAGCCCACTCGCCGAGACGGAAAATAGGGTGTAGGTCTCGGAGCTCGCGTCGGTACAGAGCAGGAGATCGCCATACATCGGGTGCGCGTTCGAGAAGCTGGACAGGTCCACCCAGCCGGCCCAGTCCGTGCTGCCGGAGGGGAGGAAGCCCACGTGCGTGTCGGCCCCCGCCAGGACGCCCGACTGCAGCTTGAAACCCGAGTCGATGGTTGTGGGCGCCTCGGAGAGAGCCGTCCAGCCCGCGTCGGGCCGCCACAGATGAGCCGTTCGGCCCGTCCACGTGCACAGGCCGTCGTCGAAGGCACAGGCCCCCGTGAGTTCGTCTTCGCCAGAAGGGAGAGTGTAGGACGACGCCATGGAGAGGAAAGGGTCCAGAACCGTGTCGGGAGAGTGCGAAAATCGGGTACGTCTCGTCGGAACCGTTCCGTCCGAACGGCACCCACGATCCGTACTGGAACCGAGGGGGGCAAGGTCCTTCCGGACGGAAGCCCTGCGCGAGTTCCAATCAGGGCCTGCGAGCGACGGAATCGAGCCGATTCTACATGCACAAGGCAGCTTTTCGGGGCGACGACGTCACAGCTCGACTTCGCGCTTGTCGACGTACTCTTCGCCGTCCGCGGTTACTTGAAGCATCGTCCACGGACGTTCCGGGTCGCTGAGAAAGCAGAGTACTTCTTTCTCGAGGCCCTCGTGTGCCTCGCGGGCACAGGCCGGGGCCTCGTCCCACGGCATCTCCGGGGCGTTGAACCAGAGGCTCGTGTACGGGCCGTTTTCGACGCGCTCGGCAATCTGGACGGGCACGGACGCGCCGTCGTAGGTGCCCTTGTAGGTTCGGACAATCGCGTCCTCTTGGCGCTCCAGGTCGTCGAACAGGGTCTGGAGCCACGCCACCGCCTCGTCTTCCGAGCACTCGCGAACGTAAATTTCGATGGTGTCGTGGGCCATAAAGCACTCTGGATTGAACAGAAGAACAGTGTTCGCAGGGGCGTCTGCTTCGGTCCCCTGGCATGCACGAGGGGCGCGGGAGCGGGGGAGACGAGGAGGGTGCTTCTTTTATCCTTTTCCTCCGTTTACCCCACCTCTTCTCCCCGTGCTCTCGTTCTTTGAGGATACCCAATGAGCAAAGCAGGGAGCCGTTCACGACCACTCGACTTTTCTTCTTACAGCGCTCACCGGTGCTCCTCGATTTGGAGGGAGCGGTCGTGGCGGGCGGCTTCGTCGGGTCGGTTGGTGGCAACGACCACGAGGTCGCCTCGATCCTGCTGACGGTCGATAATCGACTCGACCAACGTGCGTCCGGCTTCGTCGAGCGTGACGGACGGTTCGTCCAGGAGCAAAAGCGGGGGCTCGGCAAGGAGGGCGGCGGCGTACTTCACGCGGTGTTGCATGCCCGACGAGAACGCCGAGACGGGATCGTCGGCCCGGTCGGTGAGGCCGACGCGGTCGAGAACGGTGTCGATGCGGCGGTCGGCGTTGGGGAGACGGCGGGCCTCGGCCAGGAACGCCAGGTTCTCACGGGCGGTAAGCGTCTCGTAGAGGCCGAGATACGGCGCCACCAGACCCACATGTCGCGGATGGGCGTCATCCGCCACCGCCTCTCCATCTACGCGAAGCGTCACCGTCCCGGCCTTTGGTTTGAGCATGCCGGCCAGGATGCGAAGAAGCGTGGATTTTCCCGCTCCGTTCGCGCCCGTGACCGCTAGGCTCTCCCCGCCTTCCATCGTGAAGGACAGTCTGCGAAAGAGCAGCAGGGATCCAAAATAATGCCCTACCTGCTCGACGACGAGGGACGCCATGCGGTGGAAAAGCGAAAGTCCAGAACACAGCACTGAATGAAGAAATGTACGACACACACATCAGAACGGAAAACCCTCAGCCACATGCGCACTCGTTCCATTACACGCTATAGACCGACCGGCACATCCATTTCTCCGATCCGTAGTGACTGGTAGCATTGTCACCCGAAGTCATCAGCCCGTCCATGTCTTCCTCTTCCGCACAGACCGCCTCGGCGCCGGCGGAACCAGCTCCGTCTGCCCCGGCAGAGGCGTCGAATGCCGACGTGGCCCTCTTCGGCAAAGATCCGATGCCCCGCATCGTCGACGTACAGCCGATCATGGACGGCCCCTCGGGCGAGCCGGCCAGGGTGCGACTGTACCAGCGGTCGGAAGACTTCTCCGGGATCATCGAGCACGAGGAGCCCTTCTACCCCTTCTTCTTCCTCTCGGACATCTCGCTGCTGAAGGGCCTGCGCGACCGGTT
>CAZTDC010000088.1:0-10634 GCA_964612165.1 uncultured Salinivenus sp. | reverse complement strand
TGCTGCACGTGAAGGCCCACCCCACCTTCGTCTCCGACGCCACGATCGGCGACGTACACGGCACGCTCGATCGATTGGCCGCGGACGACAACGCGGCGACACGGGCCCTGGCGAACCGGTTGTGCAACGCGATTGAATCGGGCACACTGCAGCTCCGCGATCCCTTCACCTGGACCTCGCCGCTCTGCGCCCGCGAGTTTCCAACAAACGTCAATGCAGAACTCGCTCGCGCCGACCTCGTCATCAGCAAGGGCGACGCGAACTATCGGCGGCTGCTGGGCGATCGGCACTGGGACTTCACGACGCCGTTCGGGCACATCGTCTCGTACTTCCCGGCACCGCTTCTCGCCCTCCGTACGCTGAAGGCGGAGGTGGCCTGCGGTCTCACGTCGGAGCAGGTTGATCGCTTGGACGAAACGCACCCGGACTGGCTCACGAGCGGAGAGTGGGGCGTCATTCAATTTGCGAACAGCGACGACACGTGAAAACACCACGGATGCAGTGCCGAACCGGGCCGAAATCCGGCACCCGCCGGACCGAGGTCCGTACAGGAGCTCCAATTTGATTCCGTTCTTCGACTGACACGTCCGCACCATCATGCCCGACCGCCTCACCTCTAAGCAGCGTGCCCACCTCCGCTCTCTCGCTCACGGCCAGGACCCGCTCATCCATATCGGCAAGGAGGGGCTGACCGACGCCGTGGAGCAGGCCATCGCCGAGGCCTTCAACACGCGCGAGTTGGTCACCATCCGCGTGCTCGACAACGCGCCGCGCGACGTACGGGACCTAGCAGAGGCGGTGGCGGGCACCCTCGACGACGTGCAGGTGGTTGAGACCCGAGGCGGGACGGCCCTCCTCTACCGCCCCCATCCCGACGATCCGGAAATTACGCTGCCGAAAGCCGGTCAGGATTGAGCCCCCCGATGGGAAATACCGGAATCGGACGCGGCGGATTTCGTACTGCGAGGTTGAATTGTGGAGGTACGAAATTGTGGTTCCTGGTCCGGTGATGAACCGGTCGGGCGGCGAGCTACCGACTCACCATCGTTTCCAGCGTATCGCGAATGGTTCCCAAGTTCGTTCCCTGCGCGGCGATTCGGCCTCGCCGATCAATCAGAACCGTGTAGCCCGCGCCGTTTCCGCCGGGCCCTTCTACGCCGTAGAGCTGTTGGGGGGAGCGAGACGCCTTCGACCAATCGGCGGTGACGGCCTGGGGCCAGGTCAGGGTCACCTCGTTGAGATAGGACTGTAGTTTGTCCCGGTCGGTGACGTCGAAGATCAGGCCGAGGAGGTGGAGGTCCGAATCGCGATAGGTGGCCCGCAGCTCATTGAAGTCCGGAAACTTCCGACGGCAGGGGATGCACCAGCGCGCCCAGAAGTAGAGGAGGATGGGATCGCCGCGCAGCCGGCTCACGTTGACGGTGGAATCGGCGAGGGTCGTAACCTGAAATTCGGGGGCCGGTTGGCCGGTGTCGAGGCGCCGCACCGATCGGAGGCGCTTATTGAGAACTTTTTCTAAACGAGAGAGGGCGCCGGGCTCAGCGTTGCAGTCGCAGCTCCAGGCCTCTTCGTACGTGCCGATAGCTGCCCACCGGTCCTGCTCGACCGCCCAGTAGTAGTCCCCGAGCGCAATCATGGCGTAGAGCCAGCCTCTTCCCTTTGCGACTCGGTCCTTCACGTTCAGCAATAGAGTTTCATATCCATCGCGGTACGCGACGGGGTCGGTGGACGTACGATACGCCTTCCGGAGCATATTCACGAGCGTGGGCCAGAGGGGAGCGTCGGGAGCTACGTTCTCAGCCGCCCGTTTTAAGCGATCGGGGTTGGGCGCCGCTCCCCACTGGCGAAGTGCTTCACGTCCTGCTTGTTGTCCCGGCTCGGTGGAAGGAGCCTTCTGATACTGCGTCCAAAGTTGACTCGGAGAGGAAGTCGAAGAACGGGATTGCTGGGCGTGAGCCGGGGAAAGAAGGAGAAAGACGAAGAGACCGACGATCGAATGGCGCTTAAGGAAGTGCGGCATGGCGAGCGATGCGATCGAGCCGGAGCTGTGATCGGAGAAGGGTAAATCAGAAATAATTGCCTGGCAGGCGCTGTTTCAGGTCTCTGCGAGGTGCTTTTGCCAGTACCGTTGCAGCCCGAGCGCGGCCATCCAGCTCGGATTGGCGAGTTCGTAGAGCTCCCAGGTGGCATCGTCCACCCCTTCATCGGCCGCCTGTTCTCGCATCCAGGACACCGTGGCCTCACGGAGAGCGTCGTCGTCATCAATCACGTCCGGCAGCGTCTCCTCGGCCCACGCATCGGCCCGCTCGATGGCGGCTTCGAGGCGGTCGAGGTGGGCCGTGACGTCGTCATAGACCCCAAAGTGGGTGGGCGCGAGGTGCGTCACCCCGTGCCGGTCGATCGCGTCGCGGACGTGGGCAAGGCTGTCCTGCCACGCGTCGAGGTCAATTTCCGGCGGCGCCAGCGGCAGCTCCACGTACGACTCGCCCGGCAGGCGCACCCCGCCCACGTCGCCGGTGAAGCAGACAGTGTCAATCACGTACGCGAGGTGGTGCGTGGCGTGGCCGGGCGTGTCGAGCGCCTCCACAGAGAGGTCGCCGAGCTCCAGCGTATCCCCGTCACCCAGAGACACGATCTGGTCTTCGGGCACCGAACGCATCTCGCCCCAGAGCGCGTCCATCTCATCGCCGTAGATCCGCTTCGCACTTTTGAGCAGGCGCTCCGGATCAACCAGGTGCGAGGCCCCGATTTCGTGCACGTAGACCGTCGCGCCGTGGTCGGAGGCGAGCCACCCGGCCGCGCCGGCGTGGTCGAGGTGAATGTGGGTGAGCAGGACCTCGGAGATGTCGTTCGGCGTCAGGCCCTGTTCGGCCAGGCGCGCCTGGAGCATGGCGGCGGTAGAGCCGGGCCCGGTCTCGATCAGCGCCGCCCCGTCGTCGTGGGGCAGAAGGTACGAGGCAATCGTACTGGGCCGATCCTGGAAGTGGAGATCCAGTGTTTGGAGGCGGTCGATCATTGCTACACCGTCTGGATGTGTGGAGGTGTGGATGTATGGATGCCCTCTTGACCAAGCGACCGTGACGCTTGGTCAGTCGGGCTGGAGGAGCGTACGCACGTGTTCAAGGAGGGCCTCACTGCTGGCCGTCACGAGGCTTCCCCCGAACACGATGTCCTCTTCCTCCTCGTCGAGGGGAGCCGCCACGCCCCCGGCCTCCCGTACGCACGGCACCAGCGCCGCCACGTCCCACGGGTGCATGATCGTATCGACGGCGGCGTGGGTCCGGCCTCGGGCCACGAGCGAATGCTGAAGACAATCGGTCACGAAGCGGAACTTGCCCGCCCGTCGCACGAGGTCGGTCATCCGGTAGGGCGTCTGGTCCTCCTCGGTCATCACGTCGGAGCTGTGGAGGGCCGTGGTGGTGATGGTGGCCTCGTCGATCGACGCAACGGGATCGACCGTTGCCTCCAGTTCCTCCTCGTCGGTGCGGAACCAGCAGCCCTCCCCTCGCGCCGCGTACACCGTCTCGTCGAGCGCCGGAAAGTGGATCACCCCAACAACCGGCTCCCCATCCTCCAGCAGCGCCACGAGCGTCCCGAAGAGGGGCACGCCAATCGTAAAGCCCGCCGTGCCGTCTACCGGATCGAGCACCCACTGGTAGCGCGCATCGTCCGGTCCGGTATCGCCAAATTCTTCCCCGAGCACGGCGTGGTCGGGCCGCTCGTCGGACAGGTAATCCCGCATGACGCGCTCGGCTTCACGGTCGGCCTCCGTCACCTCCGTTCCATCCGGCTTGCGGGTGGCCGTAACGGTGCGGAAGCGGGGGAGAATTTCGGCCTCGGCCGTGCGGGCAAGGTCGAGGGCAAAATCGAGTTCGGAGGAGAGCCTGGACATACAAACGGGTGCGATTTATCAATGACGGATTGCTTCTTCTTGCCGTCTCGAAGGTGTGCGCGTGGATGCTCCTTTCCTTGCCCAACGACGTAGTCTTTTCGAAACAAGACGGGACAGCGTCGTCCCGTTGCACTAACGGGTCGACTCAGCGGCCCGAAGGGTTTCCAGCGTGCGCCGTGCAGCCTCCTGTTCGGCCTCCTGTTTGCTGCTAGCCGTGCCCTGGGCGTAGGCCGCGTCGCCCACCACCGCCTCCACGGTAAAGGTCTTGTCGTGGCTCGGCCCCTCTTCTTGAACGACCCGGTAGGTAGGCTGCGGGCGCCCCTCGGCCTGCATTCGTTCGAGAAGTTGGCTTTTGTAGTTGTCGTCCCGGGCGGCCACATCCTCCAGATCGAAGGGATCGAGGGCGCGGTCGTGGACGAACTGAGCGGCCGCGGCGTAGTCCTGATCCAAGTAGAGGGCGCCCGTAAGGGCCTCGAAGGCATCGGCGAGGATGTTCGAATTGTCGCGGCCCTCCCCCTGCTCGGCATTGTCGCTCATGAGAAGGTGCGGGCCCAGGTCCATCCGACGGGCGTACTGGGCCAGGGCCGGACCGCTCACAAGCTTGGCGCGGAGGCGCGTAAGATGCCCCTCGTCCTTCTCCGGAAAGCGGTCGTACAGCACCTCGCTCACGATAAGGTCAATCAGGGCATCGCCCAGAAACTCAAGCCGCTCATTCGACTGCAGATGTTGGTCCGGCTCTCCCCGGAGGAGCGAGCGGTGGGTAAGTGCGCGCCGGTAGAGCGCCAGGTCCTCGACTGGTTGATCGACGAGACGCTCGACGACGGTCCGCGTCACGTCTTGGGGCGACGTAGAAGCCATAATAGACGAGCAGTGAGCAGGACAACAATACCAAACGATGATATCTACGAGTCATCCCCCGACCCGTTCAGCCGCCGTTCCGAATGAATCACCGGTTGGTGTGTTGGCGTGCAAGTGCGCGATGCCTGTTTTCTGCCAACAACCCCGAGCTGCCCAATGCCCTTCACCTCCGTCAATCCCGCCACCGGTGAGGAGATTACCCGCTACGCTTCCCACTCTCCCGACGAGGTCGAAACCCGTCTCGAACGCGCTGAATCGGCCTTCGCGATCAACCGCGAGCGGTCGTTCGAGGACCGTGCCCGGCGGTTGGAGCGGGCGGCTGATTTGCTGGAGGACCAGGCCGACGAGTACGGCGCGTTGATGACGCGCGAAATGGGGAAGCCCATCGATCAGGCGCAGGCCGAAGCCGAGAAGTGCGCGTGGGTGTGCCGGTACTACGCGGAGCACGCCGGCGATTTTCTCGCGGAGGAGCCAGTGGAGACGGACGCCCGGGAGAGCTATGTCGCCTACGAGCCACTCGGCCCCATTTTGGCCATCATGCCCTGGAATTTTCCATTTTGGCAGCTCTTTCGGTTCGGGGCCCCGGCCCTTATGGCGGGAAACTCGGTGTTTTTGAAGCATGCGCCCAACGTCACCGGCTGCGCCCTTGCCATGGAGGAGTTGCTGCAGGAGGCCGGCTTTGAGGAGCACGAATTCCAGACGCTTCTCATCGACGAGGAGACCGTGGGCGACGTGCTGGCGGATCGGCGGGTGCGGGCCGCAACGCTGACCGGCAGCGTGGGAGCCGGAAAGGCAGTGGCCCAGCAAGCCGCAGCGCAGGTGAAACCAACCGTCCTGGAGCTGGGCGGCTCCGACCCCTTCATCGTGTGCGACGATGCCGACCTCGACGCAGCGGCGTCCGTGGGCTGCACCGCCCGCATGCAGAACAACGGGCAGAGCTGCATCGCCGCCAAGCGATTCATCGTGGAGCGGTCGGTGGCCGACGACTTCACCGAGCGATTCATCGAGCACGTCGAGTCGCTAGACGTAGGCGACCCGACCGACCCGCACACAGACATTGGCCCGATGGCGCGGAAGGATCTTCGTGACGAGGTGCACGACCAAGTGGAGCGTGCCATCGGCGACGGAGCAGTGGCCGCTGTGGGCGGCCATACGCTGGAGCTGGACGGCTTCTACTACGCCCCGACGGTGCTTACGGACGTGAGGCCGGGCACGGTGGCGTTCAAAGAGGAAATCTTCGGCCCGGTCGCGTCGGTCGTCGTGGCCGACGACACCGAGCACGCCGTGGCCCTTGCCAATGACACCCGCTTCGGACTGGGGGGCAGTGTGTTCACCGAGGACCGGAACAAGGGCGAGCAGATCGCCCGCGAGCTAGAGGTGGGATGTGCATTTGTCAACGAGATGACGAAGAGTGACCCCCGCCTCCCGTTCGGCGGCATCAAGGACAGCGGATACGGGCGTGAGCTCTCGCACCACGGCATCAGGGAATTCGTCAACACTAAGACGGTTTGGATTGAATAGGACAGCCCGCCGGGAGAGGATCAATGGCTCGGGCTTCGGAAGGGATCTTGGTGGTGTGCCCGTGCCCCGTGACACAGAGGGGGTAATGCAGGACCACCCAAGAGGTGGGTCGTTACGCGTTTCGCCTCACAGGCCTCTGCGCAATCTCGGAGACAGGGTGACC
This sequence comes from uncultured Salinivenus sp., assembly GCA_964612165.1. Lineage (GTDB taxonomy): Bacteria > Bacteroidota > Rhodothermia > Rhodothermales > Salinibacteraceae > Salinibacter. The sequence continues at coordinate 4,200 of CAZTDC010000088.1, read as the reverse complement.
ACTCGGACCATGCGTGGTGTAACACTGGATTAGGAGAAACCCCAAAAAGGGGTGGGACGGCGGAAAGAGAGGTGAAGGCCGCGACGGGTGACGAGAGATAGCGTCGCGGTCCGCCGTCCCGCTCGACCCTCATCGGCTCCACCCCTGCTGGCTACAGGGGGCCCCACTTGGAGCGCGAGAGTCGAGACTGTTGAAGAGAAGAAACGACTCAGCAATATGTGAACGTCAAGGGTGAGGGCAAGAAGTCTCAAATCTCAGGATGCGTCCCTTTCTCTGTTTCCTCACTCCGCCCTTTAATACGAAGCACAATCCAACATTCGGACACGCTTGGAACGTAAACGGGGGGATTTGCTATCATGAAGGGACTACTTCTCCAGATCTTAACGCAATCTCCCATCGAAAGCCCCCCGACATATACGTTGGGGTGGGGATACAAATCTCTTTGGACTGATGGCCGAGTCGTCCGACACCACACAACTTCTGCTCGAAAGCCGTCAGGGCCACAAGGAAGCCCTCGACGAATTGATGCCCAAGGTTCACGATGAGCTTCGAAAGATTGCTCATCGGCTGCTGCAGAAACGACCGGCGGGACACATGCTGACCACGACGGCCCTCGTGCACGAAGCGTACCTGAAGCTCATCGATCAGTCGCGGGTGGAGTGGTCGGACCGGACGCACTTTCAGGCCCTCTCGGCCCGTGTCATGCGCCAAATTCTCATTGACTACTTCCGCAAACAAACCGCCGAAAAGCGAGGCGGCGACGCGCCGATGGTCTCGCTGGAAGAGGGAAAAATTCCCGTGGACCAGCGCGGTGAGACGCTCCTGGCCCTCGACGAAGCACTCCACCGACTCTCGGACCACGACCCGCGAAAGGCGCAGATCGTGATGTACCAGTTTTTTGGCGGGATGACGCAGCGCGCGATTGCCGACGTGCTGGACGTGTCCGCCCGCACCGTCCGGCGGGAGTGGCGAAAAGCTCGAGCGTGGCTCGCGCGGGAGCTCTCCGATCACGGCATCGAAAGTGAGGAGGAAACGGATTCCTCGTCGTGACGCCAGAACAGTTGGGTGCTACCGATCCGCGAGAACGTGGGGGAATACCCCCCTAAGGCGAGGAGGACTGAGCGCAACCGTGAGCGATAGCGGATTTCAGAAACGCATTCCCGTATCGGTATGAGCGAGACGTCCGACCTGAACTGGGAAGAGGTCGATGCGCTGTTGGACGAGGCCCTTGACCTGCCGCCCGACGAGCAAGAGGCCTTCCTGGACGAACACTGCGACGGCCGTCCGGACCTTCGCGAGGAACTGGAGTCCTTGCTTATGGCCGAAGCCGAGGCCCCCTCCTTTCTCGACCAGCAAGCGATGCACTTTGCGGCCCCGGCTTACGATCCGGACGAGGGGCAAAGCATCACGGCCGATCCCCTGGCGGCCCCCTTGCATCACGTGGGTCCCTACCAGCTGCAAGAAGAGATCGGACGGGGGGGCATGAGCCGCGTCTTCCGCGCCGAGCGGACCGACGGGGGCTTCGACCAAACGGTGGCGGTGAAGCTGCTCCGCATCGGGCTCGACACCGAGCCCGCCCGACGCCGATTTCGCCTGGAGCAACAGGTGCTGGCCAAACTCCAGCACCCTAACATTGCGGCCCTGCTCGATGGCGGGCTCACAGAGGACGACGTGCCCTACCTCGTGATGGAGTACGTGGAGGGCCAGCCGATCACGGCCTACTGCGACAACAATGCCCTCACTATCCCAGAGCGGATCTCGCTGTTGTGCGACGTGGGCCAAGCCCTCCGTCACGCCCACCGAAACTTGGTGGTCCACCGCGACCTCAAGCCCTCGAATGTGCTGGTGACCCCGGACGGCACCGTCAAGCTCCTTGACTTTGGCATTGCCAAGCTGCTCGACGAGGCCGACGCCTCAATTACCCTGCCGGACACCCGCACGGGCGTGCGGCCCATGACCCCGGCCTTCGCCGCTCCGGAGCAGGTCCGCGGCAATGCCGTGAACACGTCGACGGATGTCTTTCAGATGGGCGTGCTCACCTACGAGGTGCTCAGCGGTCATCGCCCGTTCGACGCGTCGGACCAGCGCGGCGTGGAACAGGCCATTCTCGACACCCAGCCGGAACCGCCCTCAACCGTCGTCAACCAGACCCGAACGGAAGCGGACTCGGAAGACACGGAGCGTCCAGCCACCCCAGAGGACATCAGCGAGGCGCGCGGGACGACGCCGCGCCGCCTTCGTCACCTCCTGGAGGGGGACCTCAACACCATTGTTCGGACGGCAATGCGGAAGGACCCCGATCACCGCTATGCGTCGGTCGAGGCGCTGGTCGGGGATCTCGAGCGATATCTAGAAGAGAAGCCCATCAAGGCCCGGTCCACCTCCCTCGAATATCGTGCCCGGAAGTTTGTCCAGCGAAACCGACTGGGCGTCAGTATCGCGAGCGCCTTCCTCGGGCTGGTGCTCACGTTTGGGCTTCTGCTCTACCAGCAGCGCGAACGCGCTCAGCAGGAAGCGCAGAAGGCTGAGATCGTCTCTTCGTACCTCGTCGACCTCTTCGGCGCGGGCACGCCCTCCGACACGGTTACAGCACGTACGCTTGTACACCGAGGACTCAACCGGGTAGAGCGCCTTCAGGATCGACCTGTTGTACAGGCTGAAATGCTCGACGCGCTCGGACAGGCGTCACGGGGGATTGGACAGTGGACACAGGCGGACTCTCTTCTAGAGCATTCCCTTGCTCTCCGCCGCCAGCATCTGGAGCCGCCCCACCCCGATCTCGTAGCCAGCCTGCTTCATGTGGCCGACACCAAGCGGAGTGAACAGCGCCTTTGGGAGGCGCGCCCGCTCTACGAGGACGCCCTCAACATGAGCCGGCATCTGAGAAAAGGGACGTACCAGGCCGAAATTCTAGAAGGGCTCGCCCAGACCATGTCCCAACAGAGAGCCCCAGATTCAGCAGAAGTGATCATGCGTCGGGTGATTGACCTCCGACGGCGCACCCACGGCGAGCGCTACCACACCCTGCCCCTCGACCAAATGCACCTGGCCCAGATCGTGCAGCGGCAAGGCAAGCACGAGGAGGCAGAAGCCCTCTATCGAGCTGGCCTTCGGCAAATGCAACGGGACACGGGCTATACACCCACCGAGCGGGTGACCGCCTACACCAACTTCGGCAGCCTCCTGCGCAACAAGGGCGAGAATGCCGCTGCGGCCACGTATTACCGAAAGGCCCTCACCCTGGCCAACCGGACGATGGGGCGAGATCATCCACGGGCACGCCGGGCCCGTGATCACCTGTACGAGATCCTCCTTCAACGCGGCCGGTACGAGGATGCACTTTCCCTCGCGCGCACCAACCTCGAGATCGCCGCTGAGAAGTACGAAGTACCTCACCCCGCAATTACAGATGCTTACCAACAGGTAGGACACCTACTCGACAACATAGGCCGGTCGATTGAAGCGGAACCCATTCTGGAGCGCACGGCCGAGATGCGAGAGACGGAACGAGGCCCCGACCACATCCAGACGCACAACTCGCGGGTCCAGTACGCGCTTTGCCTCGTCGAGCACAACCGCCTCGGGATGGCCGAGACAATGCTTCGGGAAGGAGAAAATGCTCTCCAGCGAACCCCCGACGACTCCACGACGGTGGACCTGTCCGACATGAAGGCCATCTTGTTCGTCGGGAAGGGACGCCTGTACGCCGAGCAGAACGAGTGGGAACGGGCCCAATCCTTTCTGGATCGGGGCTATCGGCTTCGGCGAAAGCAGGCAGGACTCCGGGCCCCGCTCAGCCAGCGGGCCCTACGTGCACTAGCTGAGGTACATGAGAAGATCGGTCAGTCCGAACGGGCAGAAGCCTATCGGGACTCGCTGATGGCTCGATAGAGGGATCTTGGATCATCGTCCTTGTAATAAAGCCGCCATCTCTGATGGTGATCGAATATTTTGCGGTGGTTTAGCGTTAAGCTGAATTGTGGATAGGATCTTCGCTTACCCCCTCACGAAATCGGATCTCGTTCATGCAACTCGGCTCTTCCGCCTCCTCCAACGGAACGCTCCCCCACGTCGTCATCGTGGGGGCCGGTTTTGCGGGCCTCGACGCTGCCAAAGCGCTTCAGAACGCCCCGGTGCGCGTGACGCTCGTCGACCGCAACAACTACCACAAGTTTCAGCCGCTGCTCTACGAGGTGGCCA
>CAZTDC010000087.1:0-10636 GCA_964612165.1 uncultured Salinivenus sp. | reverse complement strand
ATGAGGGCCACCGCGCCATTGTTCGTGACGATATTTGTGAGAATGGCCGTCGCCAGGATGAATCCCCCGAGCAGGCCGTAGGGGCCGAGGGCGGCGGTTGTGTCCACGATGGCCTGCCCCATCATCTTGGCCGCGCCGCTGGCCTCCATGGCCTGACCGAGGCCCAAGGCCGCGCCAATGACAAGGAGAACGTTCCAGTCCACGGCTTCGCGCGCCTGGCCGGGAGAGAGGATGCCGGCGGCGATGAGCACGAACGCGCCGAGCGAGCCCGCGACGGCAATGTGCATGACGCCCGCGGCGACCAGTCCTACGATTCCGACGATGACGGCGACGGCGAGCTGAAGTTGCCACCCGCCGCCGTGCGGCCGCATCTCTTCCCGCTGTTCGCGGGCTTCTTCCTCGGTCTTCTCGACCTCCCCGCCGGCCTCACTGGTGACGACGAACGCTTCGTCGGTTTCGTGGGCGCCCCGGAAGCCGCGCCGTGTGTCCAGAAGCAGCACGTCGCCCGGTCGGATGCGCACGCCGGTGAAGGGAGGCTTGAGACGCTCACCCCCACGGCGCATGCCGGTAAGCGCGGCGCCAAATCGCTGCCGGAACGGAATATCCCCGACCTCCTCCCCGATCAGCGACGATCCCTCCCGCACGACCACCTGGTGGAGCTCCCGGTCCTCCTCCTGTTCTATGTCCGTGTACGCGAGGCGGAGCCCCGGAAAGACGGGGTGCTCAAGGTCGCGACGTGGCGATCCCCCCACACGCTCGTACTCCTCGATGCCCGTGGGCTGCCCGTCGGCGTCGGAATGTTCGAGGTCGGAGGCCTCAATGGGCGGCTTCTCGTGTTTCTCAGCCCCCATTTCCGTAGTAACGAACAGGAGCCGGTCGCCCGGATAAAGCGTTTCGTCGGACTGGACGGGGGCGATCTGCTCAGTGCCCCGCTCAATGCGAATCAAGGTGAGGCCGGGCAAGAGCTTCAGGTTGGCGTCCTGCACCGTTTCGCCGACCAGGGGCGAGTCGGCCGCCAGCTCTACCTCGATGAGCTCTGCCCGCTCCTCCTCTTCTTCTTCCCGAATGTCAACGCGCTCGGGGATGAGGGCCGGGGCGACGAAGATGACGTAGGCCAGGCCGATGACCGCGCACGGCACGCCCACCCACGCCAGTTCGAAAAAGCCGAAGCCCTCCATCCCGTGCGACTGGAGCAGGCCGTGGGTCACCAGGTTGGTCGAGGTCCCGATGAGCGTGCAGATCCCGCCCAGAATGGCGGCGAACGACAGCGGCATCAGCAGGGTGGAGGGGGAGACGCCGTGGCGCTTGCACCAGCCCCGAATGGCCGGGATGCCCATGGCCACCACGGGCGTGTTGTTGAGAAAGGCCGAATAGACAGTGACCGACGGGCACATTCGGAGCAGGAGGCGGCGGGGGCTGGTTTCCTCGCCGAGGATGTAGTTGCTGGCGATGTCGAGGGCGCCGGTTTCGCGCAGGCCCGCCGCCACCACGTACAGCGTACCGAGAGCCAGGAGGGTCGAGTTGGCAAAGCCCTGAAGGGCGCGATCCAGCTCGATGATGCCCCCGAGCACGACGACCACGAGCCCGGCCAGCATCACCGCGTCGGCGCTGAGGAGGTCCATCACGAGCGCGCCGAAGACCGCGGCCAGTACGCCCAGAGTGAGGAGAAGGTCAAAGCTCATGGACCTGCACGCAAGTTCGTGTAAGACAATGGCTCGTCACAGAATACCGCCAAAAAGCACCGACGGATCCGGAGACGCTGATCTTGACGAGGCGTTGATCAAGAGACCGGTCGCGATTGAACGTGCGGAACGAGAAGCCGCTCTCCATGCATGCTGTCTTGCCGGCGCCGGAGAGCCGGCTGCTCTCGTCGAGAATGCGGTGGAGAGGGGCGTTATCTCGTGATGGAGAGGACGGATCCCCTGAGAAGCATCCGGATTTCTCTGAAACGGATAAATCCCGCCACTCGTGCCAGAGGACATCGATGTGTGCTTGTTGCTTCCGGCTGAAACAGTTGGTCCTGTTTCGGTACAACTCGTCGTAGTCCTTGCACTCCTTTCACAAAGGGAGAGGATCAACGTCCGTCTCACCGATTTTGCGGGGAGCAACAACCGTACTGCTTCCCTTAAGCAGAGGCTGTTTTCCAGCTCGTCGGCGTCGCGCGTTCCGACTTCAAATCAGACACCGTTTGGCGGACAAGTGTCATGTGGCAGCGAGTGTGGCCAACCATTCAGAACGCGTTCTACATCACGGAGTGGTGGCCGGGCGTTACGACCGAAACGCTTCGGGCCGACGCCATTGCTGGGCTGACCGTGGGGGTCATGCTCATTCCACAGAGCATGGCCTACGCCGTGATTGCGGGCATGCCGCCCATTTATGGGCTCTACGCCGGGCTCGTCCCCCTGCTCGCCTATCCGCTCTTCGGGAGCTCGCGACACCTGGCCCTGGGGCCCGTGGCCATCGACATGCTGATTGTTGGGGCAGGGGTTGGAGGGCTGGCCCAGATGGGGACGGACCGGTATGTGGCCCTGGCGATTCTCTTGACAGCCATGGTGGGGCTCATGCAGATGACCATGGGGGTGATGCAGCTGGGCTTCGTGGCCAATCTGCTCTCGCGGCCCGTGATTGCGGGGCTCACCTCGGCGGCGGCCCTCATTATCAGCATGAGCCAGCTCGGCAACCTGCTCGGATTGGAGCTGGGGCGGTCGCAATACGTGCACGTCCTGCTGCAGGAGGCCGTGCAGAACGTGGGCGACGCGCACCTGCTCACGCTCGGCATTGCGGCGATCTGTGTCGTGTTGCTCGTGGGCCTGCCGCGCTGGGCGCCGATAGTGCCGGAGGCGCTGGTCGTGGTGGTGGGGGCCACGCTGGCCAGTTGGTTTTTTGAACTGAACCAGTACGGTGTGGAGGTGATTGGGTCGATCCCGGACGGCCTGCCGATGCCCGAAGTGTGGGCCGTCAACTTTTCGGACCTGAATACACTTCTTCCCACGGCCGTCACGCTGGCGCTCGTCCAGTTCATGAACAGCGTGTCGCTGGGACGGGTGTTTGCGACGCGTCACGGCTACACCATCGACGCCAACCGCGAGCTTGTGGGCGTGGGAGCGGCCAACTTCCTGGGAAGTCTCTTCCAGAGCATTCCGGCGTCGGGTAGCTTCTCGCGCTCGGCGGTCAACGACCAGGCGGGGGCGAAAAGTCCGCTGGCCAACGTGGTCGCGGCAATCGTTATCGGACTCACGCTTCTCTTCCTCACGCCGCTCTTTTATTACCTGCCGGTGCCGGCGCTGGCGGCCATCATCGTTGTGGCGGGCATTGGGCTCATTGACTTTAAAGAACTACGTGCCCTGTTCAAGACCCGGCGGCGAGACGGGTCCATCGCCTTCTTCACGGCGTGTGCAATTCTCTTTATTGGGTTGCAGGAGGGCATTCTGCTGGGCATTGGCGCTTCGGTGATCGCCGTACTGTACCGCATTAGCCGGCCCAACGTGGCGGAGTTGGGCCACGTCCCGGGCACGCGCCTCTTCCGCGACATGGACCGATTCGAGCAGTCCGTGCGCCTGAAGGACATCATGGTACTGCGCGTGGATGCCGCCTTCTCGTTCGCCAACGCGGAGTACTTCAAAGACTTTATCCTGGAAAAGAGCGAGCGGGAAGGGCGAAACGTGGAGGTCGTGGTGGTGGATGGCAGTAGCATCAATGCCCTGGACGCGACGGCCATCGGCGCGCTCGTGTCGGTGGTCGAGTCGCTGGAGGAGGAGAACATTGAGCTGCACCTGACGGGCCTCATCGGGCCGGTGCGGGAGGTGGTCCGCCGCTCGGGCCTTCACGCTCTGTTGGGCGAGAATCGGTTCCACCTTGATCCCCACGAGGCCGTCGTACGCGTGCTGGAGCGGTGGGATGCCGAGGACGACGGGAACCGGGTGGGGCGCTACTTCGCGACCACGGAGCCGGAGAAGAAAGAGTCGACCCCGGCAGCTTCGTAAAAGAGTCCGACGGTCGTCGTGAAGGTAAGGACCGTCTCCGAATGAATGTAGCGGAGGGCGGGATTGACGCTTCCGGGTGTCCCGTTGTTCTGATTTCCGAACAGAGAGGAACGGTCCGGTTTCGGCATCGGTGCCTTGGAAGAAGCCGCCGGATCCAACTTCTGAGCATAGAGCGCACCCGTCCGCTCTTTGGTGCTTCGCCGGAGTGAGCGATGATCGGGCAACACTCTTTGTCCGGGCGGAGCAAGCAACGACGTTCGAGCCCCCAGTTAGCCGTGCGAGCGAGAGCACCATGTTGAAACAAGCGTGGGCAGCACTTCAGAGAGCCTTCTACATTACGGAGTGGCTGCCCGAATACACGGCCGACACGCTTTCGGCCGACGCGACGGCCGGGCTGACCGTCGGCGTGATGCTGATTCCGCAGGGGATGGCTTACGCCGTCATCGCGGGGCTACCGCCCATCTACGGCCTCTACGCAGGGCTCGTGCCACTGCTCACGTATCCCCAGTTTGGAAGTTCGCGACAGTTGGCCATGGGCCCCACCGCGATCGACATGCTGATCGTGGGGGCGAGCATTGGGGCCGTGGCGCAGGCGGGGACGGACCGCTTTGTGACACTTGCCATCCTGCTGACGGCCATGGTGGGGCTTCTGCAAATGGCGATGGGCATGCTGCAGTTGGGCTTCGTTGCAAACCTACTCTCGCGCCCGGTGATCGCTGGTCTCACAACGGCCGCCGCGATCATCATCAGCACCAGCCAGCTCGGCAATCTGTTGGGGGTGGAGCTGGAGAGTTCGGAGTACGTGCATGTGCTGTTGTGGGAGGCCCTGCAGCGCGCTGGGGAGACACATCTGCTCACCCTCGCCATCGGGGGCGCCTGCATTGCGATCCTTTTCATCTTGCCGCGCTTGTCCCCGCTTGTGCCGGAGTCGCTGGTCGTGGTGGTGGGGGCGACCCTGGCGGGATGGGGCTTTCAGCTCGACGAGCAGGGCGTGGAGGTGGTCGGGTCCATTCCGGAAGGGCTTCCCATGCCCGAAGTGTGGTCCGTGGGCCTGTCGGACCTAAACACCCTTTTGCCGGCCGCCATTACGCTGGCCCTCGTTCAGTTCATGAAGAACGTCTCGCTGGCCCGCGTTTTTGCCACCCGGCATGGCTATACCATCGACGCCAATCGCGAGCTCGTGGGTGTAGGGGCCAGCAATTTCCTCGGAAGTCTCTTTCAGGGAATCCCGGCGTCGGGAAGCTTCTCACGGTCGGCGGTCAACGACCAGGCCGGGGCGAAGACTCCGCTGGCCAATGTCTTTGCGGCCGTTGTCGTGGGACTCACGCTCCTCTTCCTGACCCCTCTGTTCTATTTCCTGCCCGTGCCGGCCCTGGCGGCCATCATCATTGTGGCGGGCATTGGGCTCATCGACACGAACGAACTGCGAACCCTCTTCAAGACCCGTCGTCGGGATGGGGCCATCGCACTGTTTACGTCGTTGGTCATTCTGTTTATCGGACTACAAGAGGGCATTCTGATTGGCATCGCCGCCTCGGTGGTGGCGGTGCTCTTCCGCATCAGCCGGCCCAACGTGGCGGAGCTCGGGCACGTGCCCGGCACCCGCATGTACCGGGACCTGGAGCGCTTTGAACAGGCCCTCCGCCTAAAGGACATTATGGTGTTGCGGGTGGACGCGTCCTTCTCGTTTGCCAATGCGGAATACTTCAAGGACTTCATTCTGGAGAAGAGTGAGCGGGAGGGGCGCAGGGTGGAGGTTGTGGTGGTGGACGGAAGCAGCATCAACGACCTGGACACCACCGCCATCGGGGCGCTCTTCTCGGTGATCGAGTCGCTGGAGGAGAAGGGGATCGAGCTCCACCTGACGGGCCTCATCGGGCCGGTGCGCGAGGTGGTGCGGCGGTCGGGCCTCCATGCCCTGCTGGGCGAGGACCGCTTTCACCTCAATCCGCACGAGGCGGTGGTGCAGGTCCTGGAGCGATGGGACGCGGAGGACGACGGTGATCGGATTGAAGACTACTTTGCCACCACCGAGCCGGACAAGAAGGAGTCGACGCCCGCCGCCTCCTGAGAGCCTGGTCGCGTGGGCGACGACGGCGCGGGCGAGAAGAGGCAGGAGGCGATCAATCGGATGTCCGGCGCTGGATCAGGGTGCCGCAGTCCCTCGCTTGTGCCACCACTCGTCCTACCGTTAGCGTCCAGCGGGGCGCCGTGTCGCAGCCGGCGGCCTCCAGTGCCCCGGCCGCCCAGTGGTTGCAGTTGTTGAAGAGGTGGTAGGGGAGTTCCGCGTGGTAGAAGCGGCTGTCGAGGTAATAGCCGTCCGCAGCGGGGCGGGCACTGCCCTCGTCGTCGAGGGCGAAGGTCTCAGCCACGTATCGGATCAGGGCGTCGAGCTCGCTTCGGCTTACCGGGATGCGGACGATGGTGTGGCGAGTGAACCGGTGGTGCACCGAGTCGGCGATGGGCACCACGTGGACGACGCTGCCCGTGGGCCACGCGCCGGCCCGAAGGGTGCCCCACACGCCCCGGGAGGTGCCCGGGTAATAGCCCGCTTCGCCCCAGCCCACTTCCAGGTACTGTGCGTCCGGAAAATCCTCGAGCACCGGCCAGCGCCCCGAGTGAGGCGAGGAAGTAGTCACTGGGCTGTGCTCCGAGCGAGGCGAGGAAGTAGTCGCCGGGCTGCGCCCCGAGCGAGGCGAGGAAGTAGTCGCCGGGCTGCGCCCGAAGGAAAGGTCCGCACGCCGGACGGCAATCCCGGCGTGCCAGCCGTGGCGCACGAGGTAGATCGTGCTGGTGCTCTCGGTGTCTGGCGCAGTCGTCTGGCGCGGCAGGTGGCAGCGCACCGCCAGGAGGAGGCCCCAGCCGGCGAGGAGGGCAAGCAGAATGCGGCGGCCCCAGCGAGCCACGGTAGACAACCCGGTTCGTGCGAGGAATAGAAGAGGGGGCTACGGCTCGTGGCGGATTTGCCGAAACGGCACCTTCACCACGCCTGAACGGCCTTCGACGTGCAGAACGAGCGTGAATGCATGCGGGTCCACCGGTACGACGACAAACCCACTCGTGCGCATCCCCGGGGCGAGAGTGGTGCGGCGGAGGGCGGACTGGGCCCACTTCGTTCGACGCTGTCCGAGGCGGGCCCGCCTGCGTTCCCGACGGGCGCGCCGCTCGGCCCGCTTGCGCTCCTCCTCGGCGTCCTCGGCCGCGTCGGCGGTCCGCTCCTCCGGGCTCTGAGGGGGATCTGCAATCTCGCCGACCGCGTCGAGCGTGACGGAGAGGGCGTCGAGCGCAGCGGCCTCTTCGGCTTCAGCCTCCTCCCGAGACCGTTCTTTATCAATCTCCAAGAGCACGCGCTCGGGATTGCGGGCGTATAGCGTGTCGGCAGTGGCCAGCGTGTCCCGGCGAAATACGTATCCGGTAAACTCCCTTCCCCTGGTACTGTCGTACCTCGTTCGTTTAATCCGCTTTCGGTCTGACAGCTTCTCCGTGACAACTGCATACACGCCCAGCGGGTCCACTGTGACCGGGGCTGACGACCGATTGATGAACGCAAGCCGGAATTTGTGACCGTCGTTCGTGGTGTTGGCGTAGGAGACCGCCACCTGGAGGCTGTCGACCGTATGGGTGACGACCTCGCGGCCCTGGTCCCAGAAGCTGGTTGAGTCTGGCACGTGGGCCCGGAGGCGATAGACGGGGTCGGGCGTACAGCCGGTGAAGAGGCCGATGGCGAGGAGGGCGCAGGCGGTGAGGACAACGGAGAAGACCGAACGAGCGTCCATGGTGCACAGCGAACGGTTTTTCCAGCAATCGATTCGTGATTCAGGGCCGCTCGCTCCACCCCAAATGTCACACTGTTGCACAACTATTTTCTGCCATGCCGACTTCGTCCGCCCTCCGCGAGCACGTCGTCAACCTTCTCACCGTGCGCCAGGCCCACTGCACGTTCGAGGACGCGGTGGCCCAGATGCCGACGGAGCGCGTTGGGGACCGCCCCGAGGATCTGCCGTATTCAGTGTGGGAGCTTGTCGAGCACATCCGCTTTGCCCAGCGCGACATTCTGGACTACTGCCAGGATCCAGACTACGAGGCGCCCGATTGGCCCGACGGCTACTGGCCCGATTCGGCCGCGCCCCCGAGCGAGGATACCTGGGCGGAGGCTGTGGAGGGCGTGAAGACGGATCGCGACAGCCTCGTCGGTCTCGTTCGGGACGAAAGCATTGACCTCTACGACACCGTCCCCGCCAGCGACGAACATACGTATCTGCGCGAGATGCTCCTTGTGGCCGACCACAACGCCTACCACATTGGGCAGATCGTGGTTGTCCGCCGGGAACTCGGCCTCTGGCCCTCAAGTGGGGATGGCCATTAAAAAAGGGCGACGCCCTAGAAGGACGCCGCCCGGTTTTGCGTGTCGCTTTTTGACGGGAGGCAGCTAGGGCGTGGACTGATCCGTGTAATTTGAGAAGTCGACGAACTCGTCCAGGTTTTTAGCAGTGAACGAGCCGGACACGTCCACCGTGTCTAGACTCGCGCCTGTGGACGTAAACTCGAATTCCGTTGCCGTCCCCGAAATGGTGCCCTCCACCTTGTTGTCGGTGGACGTTTCGAAGGACACGGTGCCGTCATGAATGAGGTAATAAGGTGCGTTCTGGGTGTTGCCCAAATCCTCGTACAGCCAGGCGACGAAATTAGACGAAGACGACTGGTCGCTGATTGTATAGTCGCCCGTTCCAGGCTGTGACGATCTTCGGGCCACGAAACCGAACAAGCCCTGCGTCGCGTTCTGCTCTGAAAACGACTCGCTGTCGTTGAAGTAGACGACGAAAGATTGCTCGTCGACCTCTTCAACGTCCTCCGTGTCCACGAAAAAGGACCATCCGTTGAGGTCTTTCTTCGCCTTCTTGGGAACGGCGGCCGTGGAGCTTGACGACGAGGAGCTAATTGTTAGCGTGAACTGGTTGTCAATATCCGAGCCGGAGCCGCCGGAATCACAGGCAGTGAGGGTGAAGGCCAGCGGCAACAGGACGAGACAAAGGATGCGGGCTGAAAGCAATCGTTTCATAGCTGAAATGGATGTTATGAGAGGGTTGTACGCGAGAGACGCGTCCGTTGCGTCTCTGGTTTCGGAAACGAAGAATGTAGGGGCAACCGGACACGTTAACTAGAGGTGCTGATCAAGGTAGGTTTCCGCTTCGGCCTTGATCTGGCTCTGCATCGGACGAAGAAACGCACTGAGGTTGATAAGAATCTCGACGGTGTCGGCCTCAACGTTGATCTGGCCGTCAGTTCCCTGTCCGTCAAAGCGAAGCGTGTCGCCGTCCCATTCGTAGTCCACGCCAACGTCGGATTCGAGTTGTTGAGCCACGCGCTCAACGGCGTCGCGGCCCTCGTCGAGACCGAGGGAGTGGGAACGGGTTAGTTCGATATTGGCCATAGGAGCAGGTTGTGATAAACGAGAAGCTGGCGAACAGCATTCCTGCAAACCGCGGTGCATGCTGTATCGCAGCACCAGTGGTACGCTGCGGTGTTCCTCTGCGTTACCGATCCGTGAAGATAGCAAGACGGTCGCCTCTGTTCGCAGGACCGCGGCCCTCTTCGTACTCACGAACACGTCTGGATGTCTGGATCCGGGCCGCACCGAATTCCCAGCCGAAATGAAGAATCTTGCCTTTTCAAGATGAGGGGCCTTGTTTGAAAGGGCGCCGTCAACTCCATTCTCCCCCCTGTTATGATCGCCAAGCGTCTGTGCCCGGTGCTCTGTGCTCTCGCTTTTCTCGTGTCCCTTCCGGTGCATGCGCAGGAGGGCCTGCAAGATCCGGCGGCGTTTCTTGGCTACGAGCTCGGAACCCAGTTTACCCCTCATCACCGGGTCGTGGACTACGTGCAACACGTAGCGGACCGCTCCCCGGCCGTCACAGTGCAGCAGTACGGCACGAGCCATGAGGGACGGCCCTTGCTCTTCGCCACCATCACGACGCCCGAAAACCACGAGCGCCTCGACACGGTCCGCCGCTCCAACCTGAAACGGGCGGGGCGCGTCGAAGGAGCGCCGTCGACCAACGAGTCCGTCGTCTGGCTTAGCTACAACGTTCACGGCGATGAGTCCGTCTCCAGCGAAGCGGCGCTGAAGACGCTTCATGCCCTTGGCGACACCACCAATGTTCGGACGCAGGGGTGGCTGAAAGACACCGTCGTTCTGCTCGATCCCTGCCTCAACCCCGACGGCCGCGAGCGCTACGTCCAGTGGTTTCGCCAGACGGTGGGGGCCTCGGTTAATCCCAACCCGTCGGCCCGTGAGCACCATCCGCCCTGGGTTCCCGGCCGCACAAATCACTACTACTTCGACCTCAATCGGGACTGGGCCTGGGGGGTACAGAAAGAGACGCGGCAGCGGCTAGACGTGTACCACCGCTGGATGCCAAACGTGCACGTCGACTACCACGAGATGGGCTACAACGATCACTACTACTTTGCCCCGGCGGCCGAACCCTTCCACGAAAACCTGACCGAGTGGCAGCGCGACTTTCAGTTCACGATTGGACGCAACAACGCCTCCTACTTCGACGACAACGGCTGGCTGTACTTCACCCGTGAGGTGTTTGACCTCTTCTACCCCGGCTACGGCGACACGTGGCCCCTCTTCAACGGCGCCATCG
>CAZTDC010000086.1:5116-10642 GCA_964612165.1 uncultured Salinivenus sp. | reverse complement strand
GGCGGCATCCTGCTGATGCTCGGCCTCTTCTTTCGCCCCGTCCTGGTGCTCCTTCTGTTCACGATGACGGTCGCGTTCGCGAGTCACGTCGTGGCCGGTGAAGGGCCGTGGCACGCCACGGAAATGGCGACGGTCTTTGTGGCTCTCTTCATGCTGGGGCCCGGGCGCTACAGCATCGACGCCTATCTCGACTCGTCGGATACAGAATGACGGAGACGGTCGACAATGCCGAGGTCCTCGTCGTCGGGGCCGGTCTGTCGGGGCTTGTGGCGGCGGCCGATCTTCAGGCCTCGGGCGTAGGGGTAACCGTGTGGGAGGCGCGCGACCGCATCGGCGGACGGTGCTGGAGCCCAGCGGTCGGACCAGAAGCCGTGCGTCTGGATCTGGGAGCGGCCTGGCACTGGGCGGAGCACGAGCGCGTGCAGTCCCTGGCTGCCCGGTTTGGTGTTGAGCGGGTGCGTCAGCACGAGCCTGGCATAGCGGTGCAGGAGTGGGCTGCCGATGAGCCGGTCGAACGATTCGAATGGCCCGAGACGCCGCCGCCCTCCTGGCGCCTCGCCGGCGGCACGCAAACGCTGCACGAGCACCTCACATCGATGCTTCCGGACGGGGCCGTTCGGCAGCGCCACCAACTACAGACGCTTCGGTCCGCACAGGGTCAGGTGCAGGCGACGGCCGACACCTCCGAGGGCCCACACACCACAGCGGTAGACACGGTGATCCTAGCCATCCCGCCGCGACTGGCCGCGCACACCGTTGACTTCGCCCCCGCTCTTTCCGACGAGGTCTGGACGGCCATGCGCGACACCACGACCTGGATGAGCCCCTCGGGAAAGGCCGCCGTCACCTACGACCGCCCCTTCTGGCGGGACCAGGGCCTGTCTGGGCGTGTGCGCAGCGCCGTCGGCCCGGTCCATGACTGGCACGACGCCGTAACCCCCGACGGCCGCGCGGCACTCGTCGGCTTCATGCATCCACCGGGTCCCGAGTCGCCCACGCCGGCCGACCCGGAGGCCCGCCGCCGCGCACTCGTGCGCCAACTCGTCCACTGCTTCGGAGACGCGGCCGATAGCCCCACCGGCCTCGCCACGGCCGACTGGCGGCACGACGCAGCCACCACGCCGCCCGACGGGCCTACCCCCGGCCCCCATACGCCGCCGGATCCCTCGCCGGTGCTCCGGCGTCCCCTCTGGAACGGTCGACTCCACCTCGCCGCGGCCGAGACCGCCGCCGATCATCCGGGCTACCTGGACGGTGCCATCCAGGCCGGCCGCCGCGCCGCGTCTGCGCTGACGTAGCCGGCGGGGTCGTACCGACGGATCGGGGCACAACATCGTATTCGTCGATTGCCCTGGATCCTCACCCAGGAACGCCATCGCGCCGGAGCTTTTGCCGTCCTCGCGTGTATGAGAAACGTCTCAAGTGGGCCGATCGATATCGGCTCGCTGGGATCCACAGCCTCATTCGCGTTCATTCCACTCACCAATCCTTCCGACCACCCATGTCCAAAAAGATTCTCATGATCGTTGGCGACTTCGTGGAGGACTACGAAGTCATGGTTCCCTTCCAGGCTCTGAAGATGGCGGGACACGAGGTGCACGCCGTGTGTCCGGACAAAGGCGACGGCGACACCGTCAAAACGGCCATCCACGACTTTGAGGGCGACCAGACCTACACCGAGAAGCCGGGGCACAACTTTGCGCTGAACGCGACCTTCGACGAGGTCGACCCGGCCGACTACGACGCGCTCTGCCTGCCGGGCGGTCGGGCGCCCGAATACCTGCGCCTCAACGACCGCGTCATCGAGGCCGTGCAGCACTTCTTCGAGGAAGACAAGCCCGTGGCGGCCATTTGCCACGCCGCACAGACCCTCGCTGCCGCCGACGTGCTGGAGGGACGGCGCTGTTCGGCCTATCCGGCGTGTGCCCCGGAGGTCGAGGCGGCCGGCGGCACCTACGTCGAGGTGGAGATGAACGAGGCGGTGACCGACCGCAATCTGGTGACGGGACCGGCCTGGCCCGCCCACCCCGCGTGGCTCGAACAGTTCCTCGACGTGCTTGGCACGCGTATCGAGCACGGAGCCGAAGCCGTGCCGGCCTAACGTTTTGCTTCACACGGAAAGACACGCCGGGTTGCCCTTTCGGGCGACCTGGCGTTTTTTTATGGAAAAGGGTTGGGAGAGTGGGTTACAATCTGTGAAGGGGGGAGAAAAGTGTGGACCGAGTCTCGCAGAAAGGAACGGGAGGTTTTTTGACCTGATTAAGTATATCCTCTTTTCTTTTCCTTTGCTTGAATAGACCCGAAAGCATGGAGCGCGACGACATCTTCCAAGACGATCCGACCAATCGCAGTCCGCTCGCGCTCGACCAGGAGACACTTCTCAACGATCAGTTTCGGATCGGTCGGGTGCTCGGCGTGGGGGGCTTTGGCATCACCTACCTCGCCTTCGACGAGGTGCTGGAGATGGTGGTGGCGGTCAAGGAATATCTGCCCAACGACATTGCTGTTCGGAAAAGTGACGGAAACACCATTCAGCCCTTGACATCCTCGGAGAACGAGGAACGGGGGTTCGAGTACGGGCTCGAGCGCTTCCTCCAGGAAGCCCGCACCCTTGCGAAGTTCGAGCGGCATCCGAATATCGTTCGGGTTCGGACGTTCTTCCAGGAGAACGGCACCGCCTACCTTGTGATGAACTTCTACCAGGGCCGGACGCTGGCCGAGTACCTGGAGGCCCGGAATGGATTTATCCCGGAGGCGGAGGCGCTTCTCATCATGGAGCAGGTGCTTGACGGGCTCGGCGCCGTTCATCAGGAAGACGTGTTGCACCGGGACATTGACCCGAACAACATCTACCTGGCCGATGATGGGACGGTTGTGCTACTCGACTTCGGCGCGGCTCGCACAGCGGTGGGTGAACGCACGAAGAGCATGTCGGTGGTGCTCAAGCGCGGCTACGCCCCCCACGAGCAGTACCACAGTCACGGCGACCAGGGGCCGTGGACCGATGTCTACGCCACCTCGGCCACCCTCTACCGGGCGATCACGGGATACAAGCCGCCCGAGGCCGCGGCCCGCATTCTGAAGGACGACCTGGCTGAGCCCAAGGAACTCGTCCCGTCCCTATCGGAGGCCACGAACGAAGCTATACTCAACGGCCTCGCGATTCGTCCGGAAAACCGGCCGGAGTCGGTCAAGGAATTCTCGGGCCTCTTGCCCGCCCCCCCCGATGACGCAGAGCCGGGTTGGATTGGAGAGCCCACATCGGCGGAGTCTGTCTCGGCCGACACGGCATCGGCGGCCGAGTTGGAGGTGACCGCCACCCATGCCTGCCGCCTGTACGTGGACGGCTCCCTTTCGACGGAGCTTCCCCCGAACGAGGCGTACACCATCGCCGTGGAGCCGGGCACCCATCGTGTGCGGGCGGTACGCACCGATCAGGCCAACAGCGGCAACGCCACGGTGACGGCGTCGGGGACCGAGGACGTGGAGGACGGCACTCGGGTGTCGCTCGACTCGCTGATGTGGCAAGGCGTCATATCTACGCCGGAAGACGAATCGACCACGCTTGAGATCGACTTCGAGGAAGAAGGGGCCGCCGAGGCGCCGAGCGGCTCGACCGAGGCGGGCCGGACGGAGGTGTCCGACGACACCGACGAGGAGCACGACCAAACGGTGCGGGCCGACGACACGGGCAAAGCAGAAGACGAAGCGGAGGAAGACAAGGAGACGCCGGAGCCGACCGAGGTGCCTACCCCCCCGGCCGACCCCGACGAGGTGGAGGAGGCAGAACAGCCCGTTCGCGCCCGGGACGAAGAGCCCCCGGACGGAGTGATGGATCCGGATGAGGAAACCCCGACCGAAGAGACCGGGAAGACGGAGGCGCCCCCGCCGGGTCGGTTTCAGATTCAGGTCGATCGGGCGGCCCAGCTCTTTGTGGACGGGGAGCGCAAAGTGCGTCTCGAACCGGGGGAGGAGCAGGACGTGGCGTTGGCGCCTGGCCAGCATCAGATACGAGCCGAGGCAATCAAGGGGACGGACACCTGGGAAGACGAGGTTGTCGCCGAGGCGGGGGCCAGGCGTCCGCT
The DNA here is from genome assembly GCA_964612165.1 of uncultured Salinivenus sp. Taxonomy (GTDB): domain Bacteria; phylum Bacteroidota; class Rhodothermia; order Rhodothermales; family Salinibacteraceae; genus Salinibacter. Next base: position 6,557 of record CAZTDC010000086.1, on the reverse strand, counting down.
CCAGATCACGCTGGATACGGATCAAGCGCAGGAGTCCAGCGTCGTGTCGTCGACGCTCTTGTACGGAGGGGCGGGGGTGCTCGTGCTTCTCCTCGTTCTCGGGTGGTGGCTGCTAGCAGGCAATCAGGCTCCCGTTGCTGCTCCCGATCGGGTCCTTGCGGGCACCGGGCCTGTTCTTATCGACGTACTGGACAACGACCGAGACCCCGATCAAGACGGGCTGCGCATCCAGTCGGTAGAAACACTTGCGGACTCGACCGGTCGCGCCGAGGTCGTTGACTCAACGCGTCTCCGCATCGAGCCGGCGCCTGAATTTGCCGGTCTCGCTCGCGTGGGGTACGTGGTGGCTGACGCGGCAGGCGACACGGCCCACGCCCACGTGACGCTCCGCGTGCCCTTCAACGGCGTCCAACAGGTTGTCACCCAGCAGGCCGACCGGCCGCAGGACGTACACGCGACGCCGCTCGCCGGGGAAGGCGCCGACGTAGCGATTGCCGCGCTGGGCACTCAAGCCGTTGGATGGGTGCCCAATTCCCAGTCGAATCCGGGGCGCTTCGACTCGTTTTCCGTGCTCGAAACATCGGAGAACGGGGCCGTGGACGTGCACACCGCCGACCTTACGAGAAACGGCCGTCCCGACATCCTTTCTGCCTCGCTCCGGTCGGATGCCGTGACGTGGTACGAAAACCGGGCGGACGGGGCCTTTGGCGATCCCCAGCGGATCGCGTCTGAGGTCGAGGGCCCCGTTGTTGTGCAGACCGCCGACGTGGACGACGACGGGGACCTCGACGTAATCGTTGGGGCGCTTCTGGGGGAACGAGTGCTCTGGTATGAGAACCAGGGAGACGGACAGTTCGGGGCGGGGCGGGAGATTGCGAGCGGCGTTCAGGGCCTCGAAACCCTTCACGTGGCCGATCTCGACAACGACGACGTGCCCGATCTGCTGTCGGTGTCGTACCCCGACAGCACGGTCCGCCGGTACGAGCCGACGACATCGTCCTCCGATTCGGTTCGCTTCGAGGCCGGGCCGTCCCTCTCTGTACAGCAGGGCGGCCCCATTGAGGTTCACACAGCGGACGTTACGGGCAACGGATGGAAGGACGTGCTCGTGGGGACGGCGGGGGACAGTTCGGTGGTTGTGCTGGAAAACCGGTCCGACACGACGGGGACCCTCCAGTTTGGGAACGGACGTGTGCTGGCGACCGACGTGGAGACCGTGGAGGGCATTGATACGGGAGACGTGGAGGGGGACGGCACGCTGGATGTGTTTGCGGGTGCCTTTGGCAGCGATGCCGTCGTGTGGTTTGAAAATGAGGGGGAGGGGCGCTTTCGATCTGCTCAGACCGTTGCAACGGCGGTGCCGGACGTGCTCTCCCTGGAGGTGACCGACGTCAATGGCGACGGCACGCCGGATGTCCTCGTTGCTTCACAGGCCGGAAAC